>CADBPN010000179.1 GCA_902796585.1 uncultured bacterium | reverse complement strand
TGCAAAACACTTAAAGGTATGGAAATCAAGCCGACTTCTGTTGATGGAAAACAGTTCTATGAAATAACCATGCCGGATGGCAAAAAAAAGGTTGCTAATAATGAACACGATTTAATATCATTTTGCAATCAACAAATGCAAATAGATATTTTAACCAATATGGTTACCGAAAAACTCAAAAAAGAAGGTGTTGAAGTTTCGGGTGTCGCATTAGTAAAGACAATGGGTGCTGATAGAGCTACTGTAAGAACTGCAAAAGAAGGTCACAGAACTAGTAATCTTCAAGTTAAACCAATTAATGTTGATGGACAAGTAAAATATGAAATTACTGATGCAGATGGCAATATAAGAACTGTTGATAATATAACGGAAGTTATTAATACAACACAGACAGCATTAGCTATAGATAAAATAGAGGCAGTAGTAAACAAACAATTAAAAAATAATCAATCAGTATCAGCACAAAGTTTATTAAAACTTGTAATGAGTAAAGATGCAGAGACTGTGACGATTAATGGTGTAGAGATTAAACCTAATGAGGTTTTAGAAAATAGTTCTGTATTAGAGAATTGGAAAATATCAAAGACCGATGTTGATGGTAATGAAGTTTATACATTAACGATGGATAATGGTAGAACTGTAAATGTAAATTCTATAGAGAATGTTATCAATCTTTGTGAAAACAGATTTAGATTTGCAATTTTAGAAAAGATTGCTCTTGAAAACCCTGAAAGCATTGCAATACCAAGTGGCAAACTCAACGATATTGTTGAAGCAAGTGTAACAAATCCTGCTGCAATTGCAGAAGCACGAGTTAGAGAAGAGTGGGCAACACAAGATATTAATACAAAAGCTCCTGAATTAGATGAGCCTGCAATAATATTAAGAGATGGTAAATTTGTTGTAAACGATAATTTAGCAGCACGACAATTAAACGAACCATTGACAACAACACCTGATGAAGTAACATCTTTAATTTTTAGAGGCAAGCTTGGTGAAACACTGAAAACGCAATATGAAAATGCCGGAAAAGTATTTGAAGAAGTTATTACGAAAAATGCTGATAAAATTTCAAACTTAGAGAAAAAATATGCAAATAATAAAGAACAACTTGCTACAGAATTTACACGCCTTTTAGCACAAGAACTCGGTGTCAAAGGCATTGAGCCTAAAATCAAATTGGTTGATCCTAAAGATGCAGGAGCAGCAGGGTATTTCGATTGGACAACCGGAGAATTGTTGATAAATCAAGAATTAACAAATCCAAAAGATATTGAAACCATAATAGCACACGAATTTGTTCATGTAATGCAATTTAAGGATATTATATCTGCTAAAGGACAAGACGGTGTTCGTGAAATCTACCTTAAAAATAATGGTGGCAAATATGTTGAAGAACAAACAAGAAAACTTTTGGAAGGGAATGGAATTGATTACGATTCACTTACTCCTCAAGAACAAGCAGAATACAGAGATGCAACTGCTGATATTTTAGCAGAACAAACTCTTGAATTAAATGTCGGACTTGTTAAATATGCAGAAAGCAATCCTTTACAAAAAGGTAGTTTAAATGAATATTTAACTAGAATATATCAAGCAGAAAATCAAAATATGGCTATTTTTGATACTCCTGAATATTATAGCCAATTAATTGAAAATGAAGCATATTTCTTAGGAAATGGTAAACTTGGAGGAAAAATTAAAGAAGGTACTAAACTTCCAACAACTATACAAAAAGAAAATAGCCCTGCAAGTACATTAACAGAAGAAAAAATGCCAGAAACGTTTGAAGAACTTTTAGAACAAGCTCCGAAAGAGTATATGAGCATTGAAGAAGCTGATAAATTTTTCATTTCTTTTGGGGTAGATAAATCCACTGTAGAAAAAGCAAAATCTATATCTCCTAACAGATATGTAATATTTGCAGAAGCTTTTAAGTGTGTATTAAAGTACAACATAGATGGTGAGCCTGATGTTTCGAGCATAAATGAAGGTCTAAAAGCATTAGAATCCTATGATGATAAATTTATGCACGCATTAAAGTGTATAAATGAAAAAAGTATTAAATATCTAGCAGAAAAACTTAATACTGATGAAGATAAAATGGGTTTATTAATGTTA
>CADBPN010000178.1 GCA_902796585.1 uncultured bacterium | reverse complement strand
TTTAATCGCGTGTTTCTCTTTTTCTTTTGGTTCGTTTTCTTTTTCTCTTTGCTTCGCAAACAAAGAGAAAAAGAAAATGAAGTCAACAAAAAGAAAAAATTAATATTTTTGACTAAAACCCATCTGCATCCGTACGTCGTTAACACTCCTACGGCTGCCGGATTCCCTGTCCGGGGAAGACATACCCACCTCCATAATCAGGGAGGTCGCAGACGTTAGCGGCGATTAGGACAGTTTTCTTATCATTTCGTGGGCTTCTTCGTCTTCCGGAAAAATATCGACAACTTTATCCAAGTATTCTAATGCGGTATCGTTATCTTCCATTTTTTCATAGCATTTTGCCAAATTCATCAACACAGATATATTATCTTTATGCTTAGAAAGCAGATTTTTGAAAATATTTACGGCATATTGATATTCACCGAGTTCAAAATAAGTGAGTGCGAGAGTGTTTTGTGTTTCAATATCCGGATTAAGTTCTACTGCTTTTATTAAATATCTTTTGGCATCATCGTACTCTCCTCTTGCATACATAATTCTGCCGGCACAGAACAATATGTATTCGTGATGGTGATTGATTTTTAGAGCCTTCATTATGTATTCTTTAGATTCGTCAAGCTGATTCATAACAAGTTTATTTAATGCCATAAATGTAAGCGCCAAAATATTATCAGGCTCTATTTCCAATGCTTCTGTGTAATATCTTTCCGCTTCAACATTTTTTGAAATTGAATATAAGAAGTTTCCGTACTCAAATATTATCTCAAAGTCGTTTGGCTGAAGCTTCATTGCAGTCTTAAATTCATCTTCTGCGTAGTCAAATAAACGCTTATTCAAATAGATTATTGCTAAATCTTTATGCGCTTTGGCAATGTTAGGATTCATCTTGATAACTTTTTTCAACATTCTTTCAGCGGTATCAGTGTCGCAAAGACTTGATGATAATACTGCATATTGATGCATCATATCTGCTGTCGGGCCGTTCTTTAACAGAATGTTATCGAAAATTTCTTTTGCTTTACTCAATTGTCCTGTTTGAATATACAAATTTGCAAGTTTCTGAGCAGGAAGTGTAAATTTTTGGTTCATATAAACCATTCTTTCAAGCATAGATATTGCTGTTTGTAACTCTCCCATTCCTTCGTAACAAGTTATCAAATTGTATTTGTAATTTTCTTTTTCCGGATGCTGAACCAGTAATTTCTTATAAATATCTGCAGCTTCTTTGAATTTTTCGGATTTTACAAGTGATATTGCATAAGAAACCTTGAATCCTTCATCTTCTTCATCTAATTCCATTGCTTTTTTTAGGTATGTACAAGCATCTTCGTGCATTTGTTTAACCTGATATACAGAACCTAAATTAAAATAAGACATCGGACTATCCGGTTTTAGTTCCATAGCTTTTTGGTACATTTTAATTGCTTCATCTGTGTTTCCTGCCGCAACGTATGACGTTCCCAAACTGTTATAAATAATTACATTATCCGGTGCTTTATCCATAGCGCTTTTCAAAGGTTCAATACTTTTTTCAAATTCTTTCATTTTCATGTAAGAAGTTCCGATTATAAAGTCAAACATATAATCGCTGCTGTTTATAAAATTTGCTCTTGTTGCAAAAGAAATCGCTTCTGACGGCTGATTAATTTTAAGAAGAATTACGCACAGATTTTTGTATGCGTCCATGTACTCATTTCTTAAATCAATAACCTTAATATATGCATTTTTTGCACCGATAAAATTCCCGATGTGATCATAACAATTTCCGAGATAAAACCATGAAGTAGCATCTTCTTGCATATATTTAACTACGGTTTCAAATGCCCTTACTCCGGCAAGCCAATTTTCAAGGTTAACCGAAATAAGTCCGGAAAGTTTTATTAATTCTATATTTGTCGGGTCTTCTTTTAACGCTTCTTCCACAAGAGGTTTTGCCTCTTCAAACTCTTTGTTCCCGACCAGTTCATTAATTCTATCTATATCTGCCATAATAGTGTACCTGATTATAATTATTAAACAACAACTATATCTTATCAGTATGTGAGCTTTTGTGCAAGTTTTTCCGTATTATTAGTTGCTAAAAAGAATCAGACAATACAGTATTAAGCATTTTTGCGGATTCCTGAAGCTTTAATACTTCTTTTTCATTCAATTGTATCGGCACAAGTGTTTCTACACCGTCTTTCCCGACAATAGCAGGCATACTCAATGAAATGCCTGAAATACCGTATTCTCCATGCATAATTGAAGAAATCGGCAATATTGATTTTTCATCACGAACAACAGCTTCGCATATACGTTTTACTGACATCGCAATTCCGTAATAGGTGGCTTTCTTCTTGGCTATTATTTCGTAAGCACTGTTTTTAACTTCTTCGCCGATTCTTTTCATTGAATCAGCATGGTCGCAGTGTCCGCGCATTTCACAAAATTTGTCTAACGGTACGCCTGATATATTTGCAGAAGACCAGGCAGGGATTTCAGAATCTCCATGTTCTCCTATTATAAAAGCATGAACACTTCTGGAATCAACATTTAAATGATTCCCTAATTCGTATTTTAATCTTGCGGTATCAAGGACTGTTCCTGAACCAAAAACTCTGTTTTCGGGGAATTCCGACAGTTTTACCGCAGCAGTTGTTAAAATATCGACAGGATTTGCAACAACAAGCAAAATTCCTTTGTACTCTCTTTTTTTAATCTCAGGAATTATTGATTTAAATATAGATATGTTCTTTTTAACCAGATCAAGCCTTGTTTCTCCCGGTTTTTGTCCTGCTCCTGCGGTTAGAATAATCATAACGGCATCTTTTATATCATCATAATCTCCTGCATAGATTTTTATGGGCTTCGCAAAAGGAATGCCATGGCTTATATCCAAAGCTTCACCTTCTGCTCTTTCTCTGTCGGAGTCAATTAATACCATTTCGGAAAAAAGACCGGATTGCATAAGCGCAAAGGCTGAAGCAGAGCCTACAAATCCGCATCCTATAATAACAACTTTTCTTACATTTGTGCAGTTTAAACAATTCATTTCCATAGATATAACCTTATTTTATTGTATATTTATAACTAATATCAACCAAATCCATAATTAAATCATCAGAAACGATGTTATCCATTAGTATAGATATCCAGGATTTTTTATTCATGTGGTATGCGGGATAAAACCCATCATTGTTTACGAGTTCAATTATTCTTTCCGGTTCAAGCTTAATATTTAAAACTTCTGCAATTCCGTTTTTAGTTTTTTCAAGCTTATTTCTGTTAACATCAAGCATTGCGGCATACCATTTTTTTGTTTCTGAATTCCTGAATACACCGCTTCCGTCAAATTTTTCCCATAAAAATTCGGGAAAATTACCGTATTTTTCGATTATTAAATTAGTAATTCTGTTTGATTGAGGGTGAATAAAATAATTTTTTATAAAACAATTATTCCGTATGTCTAAAAGCAGGTTTTCGTACTCTTTTCTTACATCTGCAACAAAACTCCCCTCATTATACTTGATTTTCAGGGGTAAAAATTCGTCGTCGTTTTCAATGTCAAATACGGTATCACTTATTTCGCCGGTTTTGGATATTTTTATCTCCGCTCTGAATTTTCCGTCAAAGAATTCTTTAGCATAAGAATAGGATTTGCCTTTTAAGACAAATCCATATTCTTTTAATTTTATAAAATCAGGTGTATAACGTTTAAAAAAATCGTCTGCTATACTCATTTTGCGGTGATTTACCCCTATCCTTCAACCGCAGCAGGCTCTTTTTCTGCTTGTCCGCCTTCTTTTCTTCTGAACACAAGCTTTTCTTTGCCTTCACCTTCAGAAGTATCTAATTCAAGAAGGATTATGTCACCCGGTTGATAAGCGTTCGTCAAGATTTCTTCTGCTAACTGATCTTCAATTTTCTTTTGAATAAGTCTGCGAAGAGGTCTTGCGCCGTAAGCTTCGTTATAACCGTCTTTTGCAAGATAATCTTTAACTTCATCGGTAACTTCAATAGAAAGTTCTCTTTCTGAAAGTCTCTTAAACAGGTCTTTCATCATCAAGTCAACGATTTGTCTGATTTCTTCTTTACTCAAGTGTGAGAATACGATGATATCGTCGATACGGTTAAGGAATTCCGGACGGAATGCTTTTTTAAGTTCTTCATTAACGGTATCTTTAAGTTTTTCGTATTTATCTTTCTTTGCATCATCAGCAGATGCTGAGAAACCAAGCTTACCTTGAGTTGTAATCATACTTGCACCAACGTTTGATGTCATAATTATGATTGTGTTTTTGAAGTTTATGTGTTTACCCTTAGCATCTGTCAAACGTCCGTCATCAAGTATTTGAAGAAGGATGTTGAATACATCAGGGTGAGCCTTTTCGATTTCATCAAAAAGAATAACCGAATAAGGTTTCTTTCTTACAAGCTCTGACATGTGTCCGCCGTCATCATAACCA
>CADBPN010000177.1 GCA_902796585.1 uncultured bacterium | reverse complement strand
GGATCAATTTCTTGCGACAATTCTTGTAAAGGTTGTTCTGCGGTGGTTTGAGGGTTTAGACTGAGTTTATTATCATTTACCCCATTTGCCTCATTACCTTCTGTGCCATTTACCCCTGTGCCTAAGAATCTTTCGGGGTTATCGACTCCTTTTTGTTCAAAGTACCCTCCCCATTCAGCCTAGGCTTTTGGGGTAATGGTCTTTTTACCAATATCTTTGTATAATTGTATTTAAAATGAAAATTTGAGAGATTCAAAATATTTTAAGTAATGTTAGTATGAAAAGTTTATATTTAATCAAAAAATTAACTTTATATAATCAAATAATTAAATTAAAATCATATTGGTTTTCGCATATAGCAGTTGCTGCTTTTTATCTATGTGAAGTTTTTATTGGATTAATGTGTTTCGTTGATACGGATGTTAAGAATTTTGGGCTTAAATTTATTACATTTCAAATTATAGGAATGTTAGGAATTGGATTATTGGGTTTGATGTTTTGTCCTTGGTTATTATTTATGATTATTTTTAACAACAAATTTTATGTTAAAAATAAATTTATTTGTGAGAATACTATTTATAATATTTTGTGGATTATAGGAATATATGTTGTACTATTTGCAATTTTAGGAACAGTTTTTACAATAACAAAGAATTGGGCAGAAGATTTTTTGCTTATATATTAAGAGGTTGTCCATTATCGGACAACCTCTTTTACATTTTATAGTTTAATCTTTATTGGTACAATTACAAAATAATTATGTAATTTATCTGATAGTTGTAATACTTTTGCACAATTATTAAAAAATATACCTTCATAGTCATTTTTATTATAGTTATATAAAATACTATAATCATATTTATCATAACCAATTCCTGTAATATAACCATCCTCGATTTTAGGGTTAATAACAGTCATGTGCCCAAAGGAATATTGTAAATTTTTATCATATTTAAATTCAATTTCTAATTTATCTCTTGTAAAATTTCCGGTTGATGAATCATAATTTTTAGAATTTAATATTTGATTTTTAAATTCACTTGAATTATTTAATGCATGAGCAGTAGAAGAATTGGCGCTGAATATAAACCCATCATAATGCCAAGGGATTTCTTTGTTTCCCTTTAAATTATATTTTTTATTTATTATTTTATTATTTTTAGAACTTATAAATTGATAGTCCTGAGTCGAAGGTACATTTTTAGGACCAACAAGTGCAATATCCATAAATAATTTTGCATCAGGTCTATTTTTATTTTTGTCAGCATTATATCTCATTAGTATGCTTTGGGGATTTTGTCTTTCTTTTTCAAAAAAGATATCATTATTTTTTGGTAGAATTTCTATGTTTACAGATTCTTTTTTTCTATTAATTCTACTGGCACCACCGGTGATAGAACCGTTGTCGTCATAAGCTACTGGAATAATTTCTTGTTCAATTGTATCAGAGAGGGCCAAATTGGTTTCATTATTTTGACTTGTTGAATCCGGTTCTTGTTTTGACGATGATTCCAACTCATCCTCAGTCCCGACGTTAGAAAGAAGTTTTGTAATAATCGGCGAACAAGCTTTAACAACTTGTATTATTTCACTTTTCGGGAAAAGCGTTTCCGCAATAAGTAATCCGATGTTAACAATGTCGGAAAAAGGACTATTCAGGATTATCGACTCCTTTTTGTTCAAAGTATCCTCCCTAGTTAGCCTAAACTTTTTAGGTAATATTTTATTTATTTTAAATCTGATATAATATTAGCTATGGGAGAATACAAAAAATGCGCAAAAATTTTACTTTCTGCGCATTAGAATGGATTATGAATGATTGATTATGTACCACCAGATGTTCCGCAAGCTGTTGTTGAATTTGCCAAAAAGTATCATCCGCCTACAAATTATTCTACAGGGCAAGAATTCAGATATATAACAGTTGTGGATGGCGAAGAACTATATTCTGTAAGAAATAAATATGGAGATAAATTTCCAAGCGGACAATATATTCCAATTCTCTATGATTGTAACAGCGCAAGACAAGCTTCTTCCAGAAAAGAATTTGGTAAAATTAGAGGGCTTGTCTTGATTCACGTATTTGGTGAAGAAGAAAAATTACCTCATATATGTAAATAAGGAGACTAAAATGATAAATTATATACCTCCGGATATTCCAAAACCAGTAATACAATATGTAAAAAAACATCGCTATTATAAAAAAGACTTTGTCGGATATTATATTAAATACCTTACTTATTGGAAAAACGAGGAGGTATATGTTTATCACTATAGATATAAAAAGGACTCTGATATTCATCATGAAACATCTTTCCTTTTTTATGATTGCAAGGAATTTAGGAGACCAACTCTCGCAGAGCACTGGGAAATGAAGAATGTTTTATTAGTTAATTATTATAGCAAAACACCTGAACCTCATATATGTGGCAAAAATAAAGATAAATCAGTATTATCTGTGAGGTCTAATAATACTTTTTAAATATTTAGGGTTTGGTATTTTATTATCAACCCGTAATATAGTTACTAGAGTATCATCTGAAACAACATCTTTATTTATCCATTCACCAAGAAAGAATTTTGCATCTTCTCCTTCATGATAATCATTATTTTGAGTATCAAAAGCAACGATATTTCCTAATTCATCTTTTCCAACCATAATTACATGAGCTACATTGTTATAATAATCAGGAACGTCTAATTTTGTTTGATAACACAAAATTCCCCTGGAAACCACGCTTTTATAGTGGAACTTCGGAGGGAACACTTTTTACTGTTTATGCATTTTTAGCAATTCTGTAATTTTTTTCTTATTTCCCAGTATACAAACAATACTATATAACTTGACGAAGATGATAGAATAAAAGATAATATCATTGTTTCGTACAAAGTAAATTTCATATTAAAAAATATATACATAAACATTATAAAATATGTCAAACAAATTACTAATATTTTAAGATTTTTACTCTTTTTTAATTTTGTAAAATATTTATATAAATAGGTCTTTTTGTCTCGTTTTTGTAAATAAAGCACTTGCAAAGGCAGATAAAATAACTTTAATATATAAAAAATACCAGCAATAGTAAAAATAATATTTGCTTTTATTTGTGATTGTTCATTTAAGATAGAAAAATATGCAACCAAATGACCAAAAGCTGATAAAGTAGCAAAAATTACGGAATCTAAAATAAATATATGTATGAATATAAATGTAATAATCTCTTTCATATAAAAATTTTATCATACATGATACAATAATACATTTAACTGAATAGACTAGGAAAAAGGCTTGCAACAATTTTATCCCCCAAACGGTTTAAGATTTTTTGCTTATATTTTTTTCTTTAAAAAACTGTTACAATATAATATGGAAGTTAGTTATTTTATGAAAAAATTTTTTGAAAAAAGTATTATTTTTTATATTTTTGCATTGTATTGTTTTGTACAACAAACATCTCTTGCTATTGAACATAGGCTTCCGGTAAAGGTTCAACAATACGGTGAGAACTATTCTCAAACGGTTAAAAAAAAGATAAAAATATATTATGTAATGAGATGGCATGATTTTAAAGTATACAGAATATCTACGGTAGAAAAAGGTGTCATTTATGGTGGTACACCTAGATATATTCTTTATAATAAAAAAGAAATTCGCAGACCAACTAAGGAGGAAAATGTAATATTGCAACAGGAGGCAATTCAACATAATAATATTGTTGTTTCAAAAAAATACGAACAGCTAACGCATAGGTTAGCTGGAAATCTTAATAAAACAATGAATATTATTGATGAGACACTTCCTCCGGATATTCCGCCCGTAATAATTAAGTATGCTGACAAATATATGATAAAGGGTAATGACAGAAATATTATGTACTTAATGGATTGGAACGACCAACACGTATATAGAACATGTTGGTCGCGCTATCCATCTCAACTGCATCCATATGCTATTATTCTTTATGACGGTAATACAATCAGGCGACCGTCAAAAGAAGAATATGATAATATGCATAGTGCTTTACAAGACGCACTCTTTAATCGTCTGAATGCTCTAAGATTGGAAGATAATAAGGATTAAGTTGTTTGTCGTCAATACGTATAACATTTGGATGAATCTCATGGACAGCTTCTGGGCAATCAATCCAACTGTATAAAAACATTTTTGCTTTATCATTACCTTTTGCCATTATATTTTCTTGTGGATCTACAATAATTAATTGATTGTTTTGATTTTTTTCAACAATAACAACATGACCACCAATTGTATCTGGCTCTCCCTCTTCTAGCTGAGGATAAATCCCTAGTTCGTATCGT
>CADBPN010000176.1 GCA_902796585.1 uncultured bacterium | reverse complement strand
CTTCGTGGGCGACCCTAGCTGAGCTACAGACGCAATTACTGCATATCTCTAAAATAACACATCAATTTTAAATTGCAAGATTAATGAATTTTTAAATGATGTCATTAATTTTTTTTATTTCTTTAAGTTGCTCTTTTAAAATTTTTCTTTTTGCATATTCTGAGTTCATTTTATCTGCATAATTTGCCATTCGTTCTATAAAATTCAAAGGACTGCCAAATGCTTCAAAAATTGTTTCTTTATAATCTTTCCTTCCAATTTTTTTAGAACCAACATATAACATGTTAACGCTAGGAATTAGTGCAGCTTCAAATCTTTTTGAGCTGTTTGGCATATCAGTAATTTTTACTTCTATAGGATTAGTTTTATGAGCTGTAACCAATTCTTTTAATTTAGATATTTTATCGCGATTTAATCTGTTTTCTAAGTTTTTACATTCCGAAATATTTATCCAGCCAAATGAAGGACTGTTTTGTGCAGGAATAACCTTTGATATCATAATTTTTCTCCTTTTTTATTATATTTAAACCCGATAAAAATTTTTTTTTGCTAGTTATAATAAAAATTATTTTTAACGATTTGATTGTTTGTGAAAATATTCAACCCATCTGATTAAGTCTGATATTTCATAAGGTTTGGGCAAATATAAGTCAGCTCCTGAATCAAGTATTACTGCTTTATCATGAATTGTTGTTGTCATAATGATTTTTGTATTTACAAAATTGAGTCGTTTCTTTAATTCCTTGCAAATGCTTAATCCGGACAAATCGTCTCCTGAATCCATTATTATAATTCCGGGTTGTATTGATGCCTCAGGCTCAAGTTTTTCAACAACATCGTATCCTTGCAATTCAAGAGTTGTTCTTAAAAGCAACGAAAGAGCTTCATCAGGCTCTCTGATACAGATACAATTACCGGACGAATTCTCTACAACGGAGTTTTCTCCGCTTATTCTTGCTCTGTCTATTACATAATTTGAACCCGACGGTATTTTCGCTAAATTTTTTACAGAATACAATTTCTCCAAAAGTGCATCTACATCTTTCAAGTATTTGTAATCGTCAATTATTCCGCCAATCATAATTGAAACAAAATCCGCTCTCATTCCGGCAAGCCTGTCTCCTTTGAGAAGCATATATCCTCTCTTTGAATCACTTTCGGAATAAAACTTGGGAGCAACCGTATCGAACGCAAAAGTTAAAAATGTTGCGAGTTTTTCTGCGCTATAAATATTCGTAACTATTATAAAATGTGTATCATCAAGTTGTCCTATAAAATCATCTGATACAAGTGATGATTTTGTTATAGCAACAAATGTTTGTATAAGTTTGTCTCCCGCTACATCCGAATAAACACTTTTATAATTTAATAAATTTTCTACACTTACCAGCAATATTGCATAATGATTTTCTGAACCTAAAACCCGTTTAAGAGTTTTGTATACGATTTTTTTATTTGGCAAAAGAGTCTTATTATCTAAATTTGTCTCGATATCTCTTCTCAAATGTGCTCTTATTCTTGTTTTGAACTCTTCTATATTAACCGGTTCGCTTATAAAATCATCAGCTCCGCTCTCCAGAGTTAGTATTCTGTCTTCTGCTTCCGCAGATTTTGACAACGCTACAATAATAGGTCTTGTGTTATATGTAAGCCCTCTAATTTTTTCACAAAAACTAATGAGAGATTCTTCTATACTGTCGGAAACAATTATGATATCCGGTTCCTGAGTTTGTATTTCTCTTATACCGTCTTTTAAATTATGAGTAATTACAACGTCCGTTTCAGAATTTTCCAGTGACTTCTTGTATTTTACGGAAAGTTCTTTTCTTTTATCTATAATCAAGACTGTTGAGAGCATTTTAAAGCCTCCTCTTGATTATAAACAGGGAATGATACGATAAAGGTTGTTCCCTTTCCGTATTCACTGTTTAGTGTTATATTGCCGCCCATTTTTTCTACGATTTGTTTCGTTATATATAAGCCTAATCCGTTTCCTTGTGTCTTACTTGTCAGATGATTTTCAAGACGGCTAAACTTTTGGAAAAGCTTACAAACATCCTCTTCTTTTATTCCGACACCCTCATCTTTAACTTTTATTATAACTTGATTTTCTTTCTCTGCGGTAGAAATTTCAACTGTGGAGTTCTCCGGAGAATATTTTGCCGCATTATCAATAAGATTGGTTAAAACTTGTTGAAGTTTATCTTCGTCTATATAACTGTAAGGAAGACTTGAAGCTAATTTTTGAGTAAAATTATGTGTTTTATACTGCTCTACAAATAGCGGAATGACATTTCTTATAACATTATTTACATCAACTTTTTTTAAAACAAATCTGCCGGCATTTTCTTTAGACACCGTTAATATATTTTCTACAAGGTTAATTAAACGATTTGATTGATCTTCTATAATTTTTATGAATTTTTTTTTGCTCTCATCATCAATTCTGTCCCAGGAATTAAGCAATGTTTGAGAGAACCCCCTTATACTTGTAAGGGGGGTTCTTAATTCGTGTGATACTGTTGATACAAATTCTTCTTGTAAAGTCATGATAAAAGTAAATAAGTCAGTGACTTAATTTTACTCCTCCTCCGTCATAAATTCTTTTTTTGCTTCTTCTATAGCGTCTGAAAGTGTATCTAATTGATCAGGCGCGAAAGTAACACCTTTTTTTGTAGGAAGCCAAGTTGCTCCATCGTCTGTTGTATAAAATATTCTTAAATTAAAATAACTTTTTCCTCTGTATTCGGAAATAGAAATTTGTAATTGTTCTGTTGCGGATCTTTCGATTGTAGCTAATAATTTTCCTGCCATTTTTATCTCCTTTATTACCAACTATTACATATATCAAAATTTATACTAATTTTCAATATATAGATATTTTATAAATTTTTACCGCAGCAATGTTTGAATTTTTTACCGCTGCCGCATGGACAAAGTTCATTTCTGCCAACCTTTTTTGTTATTTGCGGTTTTTCCGGTTTTGGCATAGATATATAGTCAAATATTTCGGAAAAAGCGTTTGAACAATAAAGTACTGTTGCAGAAGAATACATTTTATTTTCTTTGTATTCAGATTTATATTTGTTGATTAATTCTTTAAATGTATAATTTGTTCCCATTAACTCATTTACAACTTCCATAAAATTAGGATATTTTGTTGAAACTCTTTCTAATATAGTATCGGGGATAGAATCATTAACGAGAAAATATTCTACACACTGTTTAGCGTTTTCTACGGCATTTTTGTCTTCAAAAATTTTACAAAATGTTTCATAAAAAGGAATTGCGTACAATCCTTTCTTTTCATCAAAAATAACTGCAACATCGTATGTTTCATTATGAGATGCGAAACCTCCTACGGAATTTTCCAAGAAATTAGTATAGTTATTATCTAATTCTTTTACATGAAAGAACTTATATGTCTCAATATTTGAACCTTTGTCAGATAAATCAATTTCTTCATCTTCATTAAATGCGCCAATTATTTCATCAGCATGTTTATTAGTTGTTAAAATAATATCTTTTTCAAATGTTTTTATAAACTTTTGGTACATTTCGCTTATTACGGATTGTATTTCAGATTCTTTTTCCTTGTTATCCAAGTATAACAATTTAGGTGATTGCACCAATTTCATAACTGCATATCTGTATGCTTCTTCTTTTTGAGAATGTGACAAAATATTTGATATTTCAACAACGTAGTACTCATTATCACATTCAAAAATACGAGCAACAATAAATTGACCTGCATAAATTCCCTTGAAATGTGCCATTTTTGTTAATGACAAAACCGTATAAGTTTTTTCGTTTATCAGATTATATAATTCAAATCCGTTTCTTAAAACTTTTTTTATTTCGAAAATAGATGACTGTGCATTTGCAAGACCTTTTGTAATGTTTTCATTCTTATCATGTTCTTTAGAGTACAACGTTATAATAGATTCTCCGTTTAATCGGCGTTCAAATATGTATGGCAAGAATATTTTTTCCATTTGGTTTAATGAAATATTTTTGGCTCCTATTGTTGACAAATATTCGTCAAAATCCGATTTTACTGTCGAATTTGATTGTGTAAACATGAAAACATCTTTCAAAACGTCATTTATTTCATTAATTTTTTCTATTACAGTCATTGTTATTCTCCTCTTCAGAATAAGAATAACGCAGAATCAATAATTTATCAATAATTCTATACGGGGGTATTAAAAATGTTATTGTTCTAATCTTTTGTTCTGGAAATAGAAAAAATTAACCCTAAAAGCATTAATGCGGGATAGAAAAGTCCTTTTAATATTGCAAAAGCACTTACACCTATTGATGATGAAAAGGCAGCAGCGATAAGGATTTGCGCTCCGTATGGTATCATTCCTTGCACGCAGCAAGATGTTGTATCAAGCAAACTGGCGGTACGTTCCGGTTCAAGTTTGTATTTTTCGGATAATTCCCTTGCAATAGAGCCTGAAGTTATAATTGCAACAGTGTTATTTGCAGTAAACAAGTTTATCATGCCAACGAGAAAGCAAATACCGATTTCGCATGTTTTTTTACTTTTTATCCAGCGTTCAGTTTCTCTGATAATATAGGTGATTCCGCCGTTATATCTTACCAGCAGCAAAAGACCTCCCGCAAGCATAGCTACTATAAGAGTATTTGCCATGCTTGTTGTTCCGTCGCCTATATAGGTAAATGCTGTAAATATATCAAACATTCCGTAGGACATTCCTATAATTGTATTCAATATCGTTCCAAAGAGCAATAAAAACATTACATTTACTCCGGAAATACCTAAGACAAGCAGTAAAAGATAGGGTGCCACCTTTATATAATTGTCAACAGTAAGCGTTGTTTGAGCTATATTTGCATTTGCGGTAGTAAAAAACGGTAAAGAATATAAAATCAGACATAATATTGCCGGAATTGTTATTATTTTTAAGTTATAAAACATTTCATCGCGCATTTCTACATTTTGTGTTCTGCTTGCAGCAATTTTTGTATCAGATATAAGCGACATGTTATCACCAAACATTGCCCCGCCAACGGTAGCGCCGATAAGTATTGCAGGATTAAATCCAAACATTTGGGAAATTGATACTGCAATCGGAACGATTGCCGCAATAGTTCCGCAAGATGTTCCTATAGATAAGGATATTAATGCCGATATGACAAACAATCCTAATGTCATAAATTGCGCCGGAATAAAGTGTTGTGCAATAGCGACGGCTGCTTCTACACCTCCAACAGCTTTGGCGGTAGCCGTAAACGCTCCTGCAAGTATAAATACCAAGCACATAATCATAATGTCTTTATTACCCATTCCGAGGGCAAATAATTCTATTTTTTTGTTTAAGCGTTCTCTATGATTAAGTATAAGGGCAGTTGCAGATGAAATTATAAATGCAACGGTCATCGGTACTTTTGAAAAATCTCTTGTCCAAAGTGAAAAACCAAAATAGAAAAGAACAAAAACAATAAAAGGAATTAATGCTTTAAAACTTGATTCCCGCCATTGTTCGTGTTCTTGATTAGTCATCTTCTTCTCCGTTTAAAATCTTATCTTGTATAGAAAAACTTTCATTCATCAGTTTTCTGAGTTTATCTTGCAGAATCATTCTTCTGTATGCATCTTGTCCCATTTGGTTTTCATACGTTTTGACAAGCGATTTATCCCTGTGTTTTCGCTTGCGCATATCGTGCATAAACTCAACGTGACTTGCACAAATTTTTAAATTTAATTCTGTTTCGTCTATTTGTTCTTTTAATTCTTTTAATCTAACTGCCAGACTACCCATGAAACCCCTTAAGATTCAATTCCAGTATTTTAAAACTAACAAGCATTTGTGTCAACATTTGTTACAATTCGAGTGTGCGGAAAAAAGCAAAAAATTGACAAATTTTTGAGGTTTTTCCGCACACTCATTCATATGAACGGTTTAATCTTTTAAATATCTTACAGAATAAGATGCTATTGCAGGAATTATGCATAAAACTATTAAGACTTTCATTATACCGAAATTCTGTGCCACAGTACCAAGAACAGACATACATAAAGCTATTGTTCCCCAACAGAAACCGTTTATAAACCCTGCGACTATGCTTTTGTACTGAGGTAAGGTTTTCTGAGCAAGTACAAGTGTAACCGGTTGTGCAAGCATTGTTGTAAAGCCGATAATACCAAATATTGCCGCAGATAAAACAGGCTGTGTTTTATAAGTTAATGCAAATAAGAACATCATGGGAAAGGTTGCCCACATAGAGAAGTATATAATTTTCTTAGAACCGACTATTTTTTCTAATTTCGGACTTAAAAAGGAACCCATTGCACCTGCAAATACAAACCAGGAAAGAGATGAACCTATATAGAATGGTGAATATCCCATATCTTTCCATAAAAACGGAAGTAATATACAAGAACTGTTTGTAACAAGTGATTTCATCATTGCAATTAATATGAGAAGTTCCATCTGCTTATTTGAAAGAATTGTTTTAAATGATTCAACAAAATCCTTATGTTTTGGTTTCTTTTCGGTTTTAGATAATTTAGGAACAGCAAAGAACATTGTTGCTGCAAGTGTTAAACCTAATAAAGATGTCCAAGACAGCATTCCCAATCCTAAAGTTTGTGTTATTAAAGCTGCAATAATCGGCCCGAGTCCGAATCCCAGAGAACCTATGCTTATAAAAACTCCCATATTGTTGGAACAATTTTTTCCTGAAAATTCATTGACAAAACCCATTGCTTGAGGGTGAAAAAAACTTCCTCCGAGACTTCCCAAAATCATGCACAATAATAAAACAGAAATATTAGGAGCGTTTGGAGCCATAGGAATAAAAATCGAGGCTAAAATTACACCCCAAAATATAAAAAAGCGTTTAAGCATATTGTCTGCAAAAAATCCGAAAATTGGCTGAAGCATAGAAGAACAAATATGAGAAATACTTATTATTATTGTTGCAATACCAAGTGAAAACCCTAATCTTGAAGCAATAAACGGCATAATGGGATTCAAGAATCCGCTGTAAACATCACATGTAAAATGAGCTATGCTCAGCCATATTATCGCTTTTTTAGTTTTTTCTATCCCTATTTCCATCAGCATTATTATATAAGAAAAAATTTGGATTATCCATTCAACTTTCCTTTTAAAATTCTTGCCGCTGATATAAGAATATCTATACTCGTTGAGAATGGCGGAGCGTATGTTAAATCAACATCCATCAATTCTTCAACTGTCACACCTTGTATTAAACCTAGTGCAACTGTGTTAACTCTTTTATCGGCATCACCGGTTCCTATTGCTTGAGCGCCGAGAAGTTTATGAGAACGTCTGTCTGCAACCAATTTAAGAGTAACGTCTTTCTCCTCCGGCATATATCCGGCTTTATCACGTTTGGTTATTACTACGGAAGAAGCGTCAAAACCTTGTTTTATAGCCTCTTTTTCTGTTAATCCGGTTCTCGATATATTCAAATCTTTGTATCTTAAAACAGCAGAACCCAAAACTCCTTCAAAATCTTCTACCCCTCCTGAGACATTGATTGCTGCAACTCGACCTTCTTTATTCGCAGTAGAACCCAAAGGAATCCAAACAGGAGCATTTGTTATCATGTTTATTTTTTCGGCACAATCTCCGCATGCGTAAACGTCCTGTAAATTTGTTTCCATACGGCTGTTAACCTTAATTGCTCCGGTTATACCGAGTTGTATTCCTGCATCTTTTGCCAAATCTACAACGGGTTTAACACCGGCACTAACTATAACCATATCAGTATCAATTCCGTATCCTTGTGAAGTAATTACATCTTTGACTGTGTTATCACCTACAAGTTCGCATACAGTGTCGTTATTAATGATTTTTACAAGATTATTTGAATTTTCGAGAACATAATTTTGCGCTACAACAGACATTTCTTCATCAAACATTGAAAGAATATAGGGAGAACGTTCAATGAGCGTAACTTTTTTGTTATTTTTTACAAACGCTTCAACAAGTTCTACTGCAATGTATCCACCGCCAACCATAGTAATATTATCGGCTTTAGACATTGCTTCCCTTATTTTTATTCCGTCGTCGAGAGTTCTTAGTGTGAATACATTTTTAAGTTCACACTTGGCAAAATCCGGTAAATTAGCTTCTGCGCCGGTTGCAATAACGAGTTTATCGTATTCAACAAGACTCCATTCATCTTTATCCAAATCCCGCACCGCAATTTTTTTATCTGCAGGTAAAATTTTTGTTACAAGATGCCTTGTATGAATATGTATTCCGCTTTTTTCAAATTCTTCTACAGAACGTATTAAGAGTTTGTGCCAATCTTGAAAATCGCCTGCAATATAGTAGGGCATCCCGCAGGCTGAATAGGATACAAAGTTGTCTTTTGTGTAAATGTGTATTTCTGAGTCCGGTAAACTTCTTCTTGTCTTAGCTGCCGTCTTTGCTCCGGCAGCCACTCCACCGATAATTATTATTTTCATATCAAGATTATTAAATTCTTCTTTAAGAAAAGCAATTAGACAGTAGTCGATTATCTTTTATTAGTGCTATAATAAATCATCATGGCAAAGAAGAGAAAAAATTTAGGGCAAAACAGAATTATTCATTTTGTTTTTATTTTTATATTAATGGCAACAGGAATTTATTACTTGGGGCTTAATTACGTTCCTAAAAAATGGTATGAAACACAAATAATGCTGCCAAATCAAGTAGAGTCCTACTATGTAGATCAGTGGTGCACAAAAGATTTTGGAAGAAAAGAAGTTGTGTTGTGGGATATGACAAGAGTAGATTGTCTTACTAAAGATTATGCAATAGAATTTGATTTTGCAAAAAAATGGGCGGAAAGTATTGGGCAATCCCTGTATTATTCCAAAATGACCGGAAAAAATCCGGCAGTTGTCTTAATTTTGACAACACCAACAGATTACAGATATGTAAAAAGAATTGAAAGATTGGAAAACAACATCAAAATCTTTTTAATAAAAGCGTTTTAAAAAATTCTCTTATTAGGTAAGATTTATTTTTTTATTTGAATTATAATAAGAATTAATTAGACTCGAGAGGATATAAAAAGGAGTAGACAAATGAAGAATAAACTCATTACGTTTTGGATGATTGTTGCTATTGTCATCACTTCTGTTGTGATAATATGCACAAAACCGACAAAACTTGGGTTAGACCTTGTCGGAGGTTCGCGTCTTGTATTAGAAGCAGCACCCGCAAACGGGGTTGTAACACCTGATATGATGTCAAGTTTACAGTTTGCTATAGAAAATCGTGTTAACGGTCTTGGTGTAGCGGAAACTGTTGTACAAAGATTGGGAGACAAAAGGCTTGTTGTTGAAATTCCTGATGTTACCGATTTAGAACAGGCAAAAGCTTTTATCGGTGAAACTGCCGAGCTGGAATTTAAAGAACCGGTTATGGTAAACGGTGAAATGGAATGGAAATCAACAGGGCTTACAGGTAAAGATTTATCAAAAGCTATGGTTGGTTCTGATTCAAGAACCGGTCAATGGTCTGTACAACTGGAATTTAATAATGAAGGTACAAAAAAGTTTGCTGATTTAACAAAAAGATTAGTTGGAAAACCGATGGCAATTTTCTTTAACGGAAAATTGGAATCAGCTCCTAATATTAATGAACCTATTCCAAGCGGACATGCTCAAATAACCGGAGGAGAAGGCGGATTTGCTATTGAAGAAGCTAAG
>CADBPN010000175.1 GCA_902796585.1 uncultured bacterium | reverse complement strand
ATTTGGCTCGTTCTTATAATGAAGGGGCTAACGATCCAATAGCAAGAGAAAAAATGCATTATGCAGCAACCATTGCCGGCATGTCATTTGCAAACGCATTCTTGGGTTTATGCCACTCAATGGCTCACAAACTCGGTGCTATGTATAACATTCCACATGGTGTTGCTAACGCACTTTTAATCCGTCAAATTATCAAATTTAACTCAACAGATAAACCTACAAAACAAGCTATTTTCCCTCAGTACAAGTTCCCTTGTGCTAAGACTAAATACGGTCAAATTGCTGATGAGTTAGGTTTAGGCGGCAAAAATGACGATGAAAAGGTTGAATTATTAATTAAGGCAGTTGATGACTTGATGACAGAAATTAACCTTCCTAAATCAATTAAAGATTTCGGAGTTAAGGAAGATGTGTTCATGGAAAATCTTGATGTATTGGTAGAAAGAGCATTTGATGACCAATGTACAGGTGCAAACCCAAGATATCCGTTGATGAGTGAAATCAAACAATTATTCCTTGATGCATATAACGGAATTGTTTAGTTATAATACAGGGTTCTGCTAAAATAGCAGAACCCTGTATTTTTAAATAAGTAGAAAGAAAGTAATAAGAAAAAATTGAAAATTCCTGATAAAGTTTTAAATAGACTTACTTTGTATCATTTTATGCTGGAAGATTTGAATGATGATGAAATATATATTTCCAGCACAAAACTTGCACAATATTTGAATATAGATGATTCACAAGTCCGAAAAGACATTAAATATCTTGATAATTCAGGGAAATGCAGAGTCGGATATGATGCAAAAAAATTAAAACAAGCTATTGAAAAGACTCTCGGATTTGAGCAAAAAAGAGATGCTTTTATTGTCGGTGCCGGAAATCTGGGTTCCGCTCTTGCTAAATATGACAGTTTTAAAGATTACGGACTCAATATATTAGCAATGTTTGATAATGATAAAAATAAAATAGGAACGACAATAAACGGAAAAGAAGTTTTTGATATCACCAAAATTGCAAATCTCGCTTCCAGACTGAGTGTAGAAATTGCAATTTTAACAGTACCAAAAGAATTTGCAAAAGGTACTGCACAATACCTTGCAACTTCCGGAATTAAATATATATGGAATTTTACCCCTTGTATTTTAGATATACCAAAAGATGTAAAAGTTTGGAATGAAAACTTAATAGGAAGTTTTCTTCAATTTACAAATAACGATAAGGATGATGAACAAAATGGCTAAAGAAATAAAAGTATGCATGGGAAGCGCCTGTTTTGCAAAAGGCAATCTGGACAATCTAAATTTTATAAAACAATACATCGAAAATAACAACTTGGAATCAGAAATAAAAATTATTGGTTCACTCTGTGAAAATAAATGCGAAAATGGTCCAAGAATTATTGTCGACGGAGTTGAGTATAAGAATGTAACAACAGAACAATTAGAAGGAATTATAAAATAATGGAAAATCAATATCCTGTCTATACTTTAAAAAATGAATGCAACGACTGTTATAAATGCATAAGAGGATGCCACATTAAAGCAATTAGAATTCAAAACGGAAGTGCATCTGTTATTAATGACAAATGTATAGCGTGCGGGCACTGTGTAACAATATGTCCTGCCGGAGCAAAAAGAGTTCGTAACGACATAGATAAGGTAAAAGCATTATTTTTAACAGGGAAAAAAGTATATGTATCACTTGCTCCCAGCTGGGCTGGTGTTTACAATATATCAAAAACTAAAATGATTGCTGTTTTAAAGAAGCTGGGTTTCACCGGAGTAAGTGAAACTGCGTTGGGCGCTCAAGAAGTTTCTATCGAGACAGCTAAGCTGCTTAATAATTCGGATTCAGGTCTATATATATCTTCCGCTTGTCCTGTTATAGATGATTACATTAGATTATACAAACCGGAATTTGCAAAAAATATAACACCTATTGCATCTCCGGCTCTTACTCACTGCGGTTTTTTAAAAAAAGTTTTGGGAGACGATATAAAAGTTGTATTTATCGGACCTTGTATAGCAAAAAAGAACGAATCAGACAAGCATCCGGAATTAATGTCTGCTGCCTTAACTTTTGATGAATTAAATTACTGGATAAAAGAAGAATTTATAGATATAGAAAACATCGAAACTGATGAATCTTATCATTTTGAACCAGAATCAGCTTATGAAGGCGCACTATATCCTATTGAAGGTGGAATGATAGAAACAATAAAACAAGTAGGAATTGATAAAAATGATGTTACGTTCATAAGTGTTAGCTCATTAGAAGATTTTGATAAATCTTTACAAGGAATCCAAACTGATAAAATCCATAATAAGATTTTTGTAGAAGCTTTAGGCTGTTCCGGTGGTTGCATTAACGGGCCTTGCTTATCAAGTGAAAAATCCAGAATCATGATTACATCTGATATATACGCGAATACCCAATACAGAAACCCTATTCCGAAAGAACCGCGTGTAGTCGTAGAAGAACAATACATTCCCGAGCCGGTTGAAACAGTTGAGTATCCAATGGAACAAGTCGTTAAAGCTCTTAAAAAAATAAGTAAACATTCAGAAGAAGATGAACTTAACTGCAGCGGGTGCGGTTATGCAAGCTGCAGGGAATTTGTAAACGCTCTTATTTCAGGGGATGCAGAGCCGGCTATGTGCGTCTCTTACATGAGAAAAATTGCTGTAAGAAAAGCTGCTGCAATGCTTCGTTGTATGCCTTCTTCCGTTGTTTTAGTAGATTCTAATATGCAAATAGTTGAAGCAAATGATGCGTTTATGCACATGTTCTGCGACGATAGTATGTACGAAATTTTTGCATCACGTCCTGACGGAATGACAGGAGCTGCATTAGACAGAATAGTACCGTTCAGTGAACTATTTAAATCAGCACTTGATACAGGAAATGATATCCACCAAGAGCACTATGCTTATGAAGACAAGGTTTTTGACATAAGCATATTTACAATTGAAGATAATGAACTAATCGGTGCGGTAATTTCCGATGTGACAAAATCAGAGTTAGACAGAACAAAGATTGCTCAAAGAGCCAGAGAAGTTATTACTAAAAATATTGCAACAGTTCAAGAGATTGCAAGTTTACTGGGTGAACACATGGTAGAAACAGAACTTCTTCTAAATTCAATAGCAGAAGGGTATGACCCTAATAGTACAGAGGAACACAAGTAATGTTTATTGATATAGCTTGCTCACAAAAGAAAAAGTATAACCAAAATGCATACGGAGACTACTTCATATCAGGAAGATTTCCAAATATGAACAGAGTTGTAGCAGTACTTTCCGATGGGCTTGGCAGTGGAATAAAAGCCAATATCCTTGCTTGCATGACGTCTACAATGCTTTTAAAATTTATGGAAAACAATTCTGACATTGAAAAATCATGCGAAATTATTATGAACTCGCTACCCGTTTGTAAAGTCAGAGGTATTAGCTATTCAACCTTTTCTGCTATAGATTGCTATGAAAACGGAAAAGCAAAAATTGTCGAAGAAGGAAATCCTGATTTTATATGGATTAGAAACGGTGAAGTATTAAAACCGCAATTCCAAACAATTCAATCTAAAGATTTTAAAAACCGAAAAATGAAGGTCTATAATATAAATCTTAAAAAATTTGACAGAATTATATTTTGTTCAGATGGTGCAACTCAAGTTGCAATGGGAACAAAGGAATATCCGCTCGGACTGGAAAGAGATGGTTTTATAAAAATTATCCTTAACAAACTTGAGCAAAACCCTGAAATTTCTTCTAACGAGCTTAGCGACTATTTAGTAAGACAAATACAGTTGATTGCACCGGAAAGAAAACTAAAAGATGACACTTCAGTTTTGTCATTATACTGCAGAGATCCCAGAGAATCTCTTATATTTACAGGCCCTCCGTATCATCAGGAAAAAGACAGTTATTTTGCTAAGTCATTTATGGAATTTAAGGGTAAAAAAGCAATATCCGGCGGAACAACAGCAAATATAATTTCAAGAGAATTAAATATTCCTATTATTGCGGAAATGTCGCTAAATGCAGGAAAACTTCCCGGACTTTCTAAAATGGAAGGTGTAGATTTAGTTACAGAAGGAATCTTAACACTAACAAAAACGTTAGAATACTTGGAAAGCGGGAAACCGGAAAAAGATGCCGCTCAAACTTTGATGAAATTTTTGCTTGATAGTGATATTATTAATTTTATAGTGGGTGCTCAAATGAATAAGGCACATTATGATCCAAATTTACCAATTGAAATAGAAATCAGAAAAAATATAATAAAACAAATAGCAAAGGTTTTAGAAGAAAAATATTTGAAAAAAGTTAATGTACAATTTGTGTAAAGGAGTTTATATTATGGAAAAGATTTCAGTAAAAGTATGTTTAGGAACAACATGTTTTGTTATGGGCGGGGCTAATTTGCAAGAATTAGTAGATATTATACCCAGAAAGTACGGAGATAAAGTAGAAGTTGCCGGAAGCCCTTGTCTGGGCATGTGTTCTATTCAGTGGAACTATTCAAAAGCCCCTTATGTTAAAATCGATGATGATATAATAGAAGAAGCTACAGTAGAAAAAGTACTGGAAGCTATAGACACTAAGTTAGGAAGTAAATAAAAATGAACAATGCAGGTCAAGCAATACATATAAAAAAAGAAATATTAGTTAGAATTATAGAAGCGTTTTTCTCCGATGATTTTGAAGAACAAGCGAGATTGATTCCTTACACAATGAGACCAAAAGGAATGGAAGTTCCTTATCGTTGTTGTGTATACAAAGAAAGAGCAATTATTAAAGACAGAGTAATTGCCGGCTTGGGATTCTCAATTGAAGAAGATGATGAAACTGTATCTTTATCTAAATATGCAAAAAAAGCTTTAGATAGAGAAAAAATAAGTGATAAAAATTTAACAGTACTACAGGCTGCATGTAAAGGTTGTAAGACAAACAGAATCTATGTTACAGACCTTTGTCAGGGATGTGTCGCTAGACCTTGTTTGTCATCTTGCAGATTCGGAGCTATATCTATTGAAAACGGCAGGTCTGTAGTAGATGAAACGAAGTGTAAAAAATGCCAAATGTGCGTTAATGCTTGTCCTTATAACGCAATTGTCAAAATTACAGTTCCTTGCGAAGATGCTTGCCCTGTAGGCGCTATAAAAAAAGATGAAACCGGATTTGCAAGCATTGATTATGACAAGTGTATAAATTGCGGAAGATGCATTGCCGGCTGTCCATTTGGTGCGGTTCACGAAAGAAGTCAAATTGTAGACATTTTGAAAGCAATAAAATCAAATAAGAAAGTAATCGCCATGATTGCTCCTTCTATTGCCGGACAGTTCCCGGGAAATATCTATCAGCTTAAAGCGGCTATTAAGAAAGCCGGTTTTGACGATGTATACGAAGTTGCTCAAGGAGCTGATATCACAGCTAACACCGAAGCAAAAGAATTTTTGGAAAGAACGGAAGGAGCAAGAAAAAAAGCAAGTGAATGGCTTAATGAATGGGTAAATGAAGGAGGTTACAGCGAAGAAAAACCTAAACAAGAAGGCGAAGTTCACAATTTTATGACAACATCTTGCTGCGCTGGATACAATCAATTAATAAAAAAACATCTGCCGGAAATAAAACCATACGTTTCTGACACAAAAACACCTTTATATTACACTGCTGAAATTGTGAAAAAAGAATTTCCGGATGCAATCACTGTATTTGTAAGTCCATGTGTTGCAAAACGCGCCGAAAGTTATGATAACGAAAAAGTAGATTTTGTTATGAATTTTGAAGAACTAGGTGCTCTTTTTGTAGCAAGAAAAATCCAAATTACAGAATGTGAAGAAGAACAGTACGTAAAAGAATCTTCTAAACAAGCACGTAACTTTGGATTTACAGGAGGGGTCGCAGAATCTGTAAAAGCTTCACTAAAGGATGATAGCATAGTTAAACCTTATGTTATAAACGGACTTAACAAAGAATCCATAAGACAACTCAAAAAATTTGCTACAACCGGTGAATGTTGTGACGGCTGCAATTTAGTTGAAGTTATGTGCTGTGAAGGTGGTTGTATTGGAGGAAATGCTACCATGAATAACCAGAAAACAGCTAAAAAGTTAATTGACCAGCTTGCTGCAAATAGTGAAGACATCCAAAAGATTGATTAAATAAATTATATATATTAGAGTTTAAGAATATTATAATACTTATAATAACAAGAATAAATAAAATATAAGTATCGCGTTCTATGCACCAATTCAAATTAAACAGATATACCAAGTCAAAATTGTTAACAAAACTTAATATTATTAAGAAAAATTATAAATTGTTACAATCAGCTAAATATCAATATTCACTTGTTTTTTTTGCATATTTTATGTACAAATTTTAGTTTATTTAAAATTTTAATTAAAGTTTTAAAAACTTATGCCGATAATACAATTGTAATACTAATAAAAGTTTATTTAGGAAGGAGCATTTATGACATTTATAGGAAAAACCAATTTTACTAAAACAGTATTAAAACCACTTACAAGTAACAAAAAAGCAGAAGTTGAAACTACAGATAACAAAACTGAAGTTTTTAAAACAAGTGCAAATGAAATGTTAGAAAAAATTACATCAAACAAGTCTGGAATAATATTTGAAAAACATTACAATTCAAAAGATGATTTAAAAGCTCATGCCGGTGATTTAAAGGTTGGTGATACTTTTTCAATGAATGGCAGAAACTATATAATAGACTATATTGATAGCCCAAACGGTGATGATGTTTTTGTTTCTTATTCTGCAAAAGATCATTTAGGTCCTGGTGGAAATTTTGTCTTTTAACTAAGCAAATTTTGAGGTAATGTATAATGCAAATAGATAAATATAGTATGTATTCATATATGGTTGATAATTTTTCACATGCTTGTGATGACAAAATTTTAGTTGATTTGCAAAAATTAAGAAACCTTAATGATTATAATGAAGTTATAGAAATGGTAGATGAAATATTTGGAGATTTTGAAGAAAACAAAATTTTTGAATATCCAAATAATATTAAAGTCCTTATTCAAAAAGAAGAAAATATTATTAAAATAGGTGCATTGCAAAACGACAAAGAAATATTTGGTCAAGGCTGGCGTTTTGTAAAAGAAAGCGAATAAGACTTAAATATATTTCAAATGTACATAGTAAAAAATCTACTGACGAAAAAACTCAAAAGTTATTCCGGCATTGACAAATCATTAAACTTTAACTTTTGAGTTTTTTGAATCTTCTATCTATTATTAATTTATATTAATTTCACTATTCGATGACATCATCACTGTTATCTATAAGAGAAGTTTGTTCTCCTGTTGACATTTGCTCTGGAGTACAACCTCCCGAAACTTCATCATTTTCTTCATCATCAGTGCTTACAATTTTATTTACAGAAACTACTGAATCATTATCAACCAAGTTCTGTGCTCTTACACCGGTTGCCGGTCTGCCCTGACAAGAGATATCGCCTGCTTTTATTCTTGTTACAATACCATTTGCTGTTACCAGCATTATCTCATCTTTTTCTTCAACAATAGTTAGTGCAACAAGCCTTGAGGCATTTGACTTAAACTTGGTAGCTATTAAACCGATTCCGCCTCTGTTTTGAGTTCTGAATTCAGACAATTTTGTACGCTTACCAAATCCGTCGGAGGTTACCACAAGTAAATCTGCATCATAATCTCTCGGAACTATATCACAGCCGATAATTGTGTCTGCAGAACGAAGTTTCATTGAAGTTACACCTCTTGCACTTCTGCCCAAAGGTCTCAAATCTTCAATCGGGAATCTTATTGCCATACCGCAAGATGTACCTATAATGATTTCATCATTTCCTTTTGCAAGTTTTACCCAATTTAATCTGTCATTTTCTTCCAAAGATATTGCTATAATACCGCTTCTTCGAATTGATGCGAAGTTGTCAAGTTCAATTCTCTTTATATAACCTTTTTGAGTCAACATAATTAGATTTAAATCGTGAGAGAAATTGCTTACCGGAACCACTGCCGTAATTTGTTCTCCTTGTTCAATAGGAAGAACGTTGACAATAGGCAATCCTTTAGACTGACGTCCGCCTTCAGGGAAGTCGTATACGTTAAGACTGTATACAATACCCTTAGATGAGAAGAATAACACTTTATCATGCATCATTGCAGTAAAGAAGTGTTGAATATCGTCATCTTCTTTTGTTTTTATTCCTGCTTTACCTCTTGTAGCTCTATTTTGACGTTCAAACGTATCTAAAGAAATTCTCTTCAAATATCCTTGATGAGTGATAAACACTGCCATTGGAGTATTCGGAGTTAAGTCCTCAATTGTAACCTCTCCTTGTTCAGGAACAATTTGAGTACGTCTGTCATCGCCGTATTTTTCTTTATCTTCAAGAAGTTCACCTTTGATTATATCTAAAACTTTCTGTCTGTCTGCAAGAATTTCTTCATACTCAGTAATCTTCTTCAACAATTCATCATATTCTGTTTTAATTTTGTCTTGTTCTAATCCGGTTAATCTTCTTAACTGCATTTCTAAGATTGCATTAGCTTGATCAACATCAAGTCCGTATCTACTCATCAATCCGTTTCTTGCATCATCAGTCGTTTTTGATTTTTTAATTAACTCGATTACATCATCTAAAGAACCTAATGCTATCAGTAAACCTGCTAAAATATGAGCACGAATTTTTGCTTTCTTTAAGTAATAAATAGTCCTTCTTGTAACTATTTCAACTCTATGTTCAACAAATTCATTTAATACTTCGTACAGATTCAATAATCTTGGTTGTTTACCGCACAGAGTAACCATGTTGTATCCGAACGTCGTACATAACTGAGTATATTTAAATAAATTATTTTTTACTACTTCAGGTTTTGCATCTCGTTTAAGTTCAATAACAATACGCATACCTTCTCTGTCAGATTCATCTCTCAAATCTGAAATTCCGTTGATTTTTTGTTCCTTAACCAAATCTGCAATTTTTTGTATAAGCATTGACTTGTTAACTTGATACGGAATTTCTGTAACAATTATTGCTGTTCTGGTTTGACGGCCTGCTCCGCCGGGGATTTCTTCAATTGTAGCAACCGCAGACATTTTAATAGAACCGCGTCCGGTTTCATAGGCTTGTCGTATATCATTCAAACCGACAATAGTTGCTGCTGTCGGGAAGTCCGGCCCTTTTATGTATTCCATAAGTTCAGGAATAGTTATTTGCGGGTTATCAATTAACGCAATTGTTCCATCTACAACTTCTCTCAAATTATGAGGAGGTACGTTTGTTGCCATACCAACTGCAATACCGGAAGAACCGTTTAGCAATAACATCGGCAATCTTACAGGCAAAACTGATGGTTCTTCTAATGAACCGTCAAAGTTCGGTTCAAAATCAACCGTTTCACAATCTATATCAGCAAGCATTGATGTTGTAATTTTATGCATACGTGCTTCTGTATAACGCATTGCAGCAGCTCCATCGCCATCAACAGAACCGAAATTACCATGCCCGTCTACAACTAAATATCTTGTATTAAAATCTTGAGCAAGTCTTACAAGAGCTTCATATACAGAGCTGTCGCCATGCGGGTGATATTTACCAAGAACTTCACCAACTATTCTGGCACACTTTTTAAACGGTTTATCCGGTGTCATGCCTAATTCATTCATAGCGTACAAAATACGTCTGTGAACAGGTTTTAAACCATCTCTTACATCAGGAAGCGCACGACCTACAATAACCGACATTGCATAGTCAATATAGCATTTCTTCATCTCTTCTCTAATGTTTACCGGTACTATTTTACCGTCTGAAAATATATTTTGCTGACTCAAAATTCTTCTCCTCTATCCCTTTGTATATGGCTGCAACAAATTAAAATATTCGCCGCATATACTCATATATCTATATTGTAGCATAAAAATAAAATTTCTGTAAAGCAAAAACTAATATTATTATAGAGTTAGTTCATTCAGCTTTTGGTATACCGCAGAATTAACCAAATACAATATATCAACATTTTCTGGCAAATCTCTGTATTCAAAGCTGAATCCGATATTATACAATTTTTCGGATTTTAATATTACATTTGAATTAATAAAACCTGTAAAATCAGCTTGTTCTGAAGTCAACATGTTTAATAGTTTTTCATGATATTTATTTAAAATTACCGGCGGGATATTAGCATTTGGAAATGTTACCAAATTTTTTCCGTCATAAATCGATGTTATTATTTCCTTATTGCCATCTACGAATTCTTCCAACTTGACTGACTGAGCTAGTTCTTGAGAGTAATTATAAATATCTTGCTTTATATCAATAACTTCTTGTATACTATTTGCTTTTTTTATAAATTTTTTTGTTTTTACAATTACCGGAAACTCAAGGGGAACCAATAATTTTTTTGGTAAATCAAAATTGTATTTCTTCAATAAAACCTCTGCAAAATCCGAGTTTAATTCTAAATCTGTCCATTTTGACGTGACAGCTATACAATTAACATAATTTATTTTTAACACATCCGCAATACCTTGCAAAATATATTTTTCATCTTCAACCAAAACTATATCAATCTGTAGAGATTTGCATTTTTGTGCAAGTTCTTGAAAGGTATTAAATCTGATATTTAAACAATCCGAAACCTCTTTTTCCGATGTAATATAAAGCTTATTGAGATACTTAGAACTTCTGATTTTACTAACAGAAATCCCTTCTCCTACAACAAGAACATTTAATGACAACATCCGGAACACCCTCCGCAAGATGAATTTTGCTTTAATAAATTTTGTGTTTCAAATGCTTCATTTTTTAATATTTTTTCTGCAACCAACGGTAATAAAGTTTGTTCAACATAATTTAATTCTTGTTGTAACATATCTAAACGCGTATCATTATGAACAAAAATAGGATATTGAGAAATTATTTTTTTAGTTTTTGTATAATAAATTGTAATTCCGGTAACCTTAAATCCTTCTGAAATAGTTCTGATTTCTCCATTTTCGTCATTAAATGGCGGTATTAATGAATGAGAAACTGCGACTTCATTAAAGTCAGATTCATTATTTATACCTAAGTTTATTATTAAATCATAAATAGACTTATCAATAGTACCATTGTCAAAGGATTGAATACATTCAACATTTGCGAAATTGCCAATATTATATATAACAGCATCAATTACGGGTGTGTATTTTTCGTATAAAATTAACACATTCTTCATAATCATATTATAGTATATAAAAATAATAAGAGGGTGTCTAAAAAGTCAAATAATTGATACCCTCTTATTATTTTATTTGTTCAAATTTGAACTCTAATTCTAATTTCCCCAAGCTTTGACTGTTATAGTTTGGAACCCTAAAATATTTTCTCTCTGTACGTCATATCCTGCTAAAGAACGAATATTGCCATTTTTCATAGCAGCTCTCACTGAACAATCACCTACGGTTACAATATACCAAATATTTTTACATGTTGATTGACCCTGTTTTGATGCAACAGCCGTTGTATATCCTCCACCCGGAGTTGTAGCACCGTTATAAATAAAACCGCCTAAAAACTCTGCATTTGAAGCAATTGTTCCAATAAGCAAAAATGCAATAAGTAAAACTAATTTTTTCATACTCCCTCCTTAATACCAATTAAATATTACCATTCTGTAAACAACATGTAAATAATTTATAAAATATATTTGCCAGTTTGTTAACTTTTGTAAATATTTTTGAAAATTATGAAATTTTGAAATAGAAAAATACTTTATATATGTATACAAGTTATATACGAATTTAAGAGAAAGGACGAAACTATGGCATCATTCGGACAACCTATCGGAGCAATCGGTTCTAACAGTCACGCTGAAGATATCAAACGTAAAAGAGATTATGGTTTTGATCCTACAGCACATGCCGCTGTAGCATATAATCCGGTTAATGACATCGGCAATTATTTAAACGGAAGCAAGACAGAAAATGCATAAACACTTAAGCAATAATTAAAAACTAAAAAAAAGAACTTACAAATTGTAAGTTCTTTTTTTATTATATATTTGCCAACTGTTTATAATAATCATGCTCTTGTTCAAACTTATAAGCAAAATTGAACAATGCTTTTTCTGTTAGCTGAGGTGACATAATTTGCAAACCGATTGGCATGCCGTCTTTATCGAATCCGGCAGGAACTGATATCGCTGGTATACCGGCTAAGTTAGCTCCGATTGTTGCAATATCGGTCAAATACATTGCAAGCGGATCTTCTGTTTTAGAACCTAAATCAAATGCTGTATTTGGACAAGTAGGAGCAATCAGAGCATCTACTTTTTCAAAAGCCTTTAAGAAGTCTTCATAAACAACCCTTCTCATTTGCAATGCTTTTTTATAATACGCATCATAATAACCTGAACTTAAAGCATAGGTTCCAAGCATTATTCTACGTTTAACCTCCGGTCCGAAACCTTCTGCTCTCGATTTACAATATAATTCTAATAAATTACTTGCATCTGCTGTTCTGTGACCGTATCTTACACCGTCAAATCTTGCAAGGTTTGAACTGCATTCAGCGGTTGCTAATATATAGTATATCCCGATAGAATGTTTTATATTCGGAAGTGATATTTCAACAACTTCCGCACCTAATGATTTATATGTATCAACAGCATTTTGTATTGCTTTTTTTACATCATCTGACAAACCTTCTCCGATAAGTTCTTTTACAAGACCTATCTTTTTACCTTTGATATCATTGTTTAAAGATTCTCTATAATTTTCTACAGGAAGTTTTAATGATGTAGAATCATGATAATCATATCCGGAGATTACTTCTAAAAGAGCGGCTGCATCTTCTACTGTTCTTGCAAAAGGCCCGATTTGGTCTAATGAAGACGCAAATGCAATAAGACCATATCTTGAAACTTTACCGTAAGTAGGTTTCATACCGACTATTCCGCAAAAACTTGCCGGTAATCTTATACTTCCGCCGGTATCGGAACCCAGAGCCAGAGCTGCTTCGCATGATGCAACAGAAGCTGCAGATCCGCCTGATGATCCGCCGGGAACTTTATTTAAATTCCAAGGATTGTGCACTTTCTTAAATGCTGAATTTTCATTACTTGACCCCATTGCAAATTCATCTAAATTAGCTTTTCCGACAATAGGAATTAAATTATCAAGTAATTTTTGAGTTGCAGTTGCATTATACGGAGAAACAAAATTCTCTAATATTTTACTTGAAGCTGTCGTTTTTGAACCAATTAAGTTCATATTATCTTTTAGCGCCAATGGAACTCCGGCAAGAAGCGGAAGTTCTTCTCCTTTAGCAATTTTTTCATCAGCTTTTTTAGCAGTCTTTAAAGCTATTTCTTCAGTTAGAGAATTAAAAGCACCTAATTTTTCATCAATAGATTTAATTCTGTCCAAAGCTCCTTGAGTAAGCTCTACTGCTGTTACTTCTTTATTTTTGAGTGCTTTATATTGTTCCATTGCACTCTTCTTTAATAATTCCAACATAGTATCTCCTTAATTATCCTAAATAAATTATACCAAAAAAACAATAAATATTGGATACATTTATATAATATTTAACTTCATTGATTTTCATATTAAATTCCAACTTAAGTTAGAGAAAAATCTAACTATTTTAGAATTAAAAAATGCGTTAAGTGGATTTATTATTGTAATGTAAAGATTAGTATACCCCACAAGAGAAGAATGGGGCTGATTAGACACAAATTTAATCAGTCTTATTTGTCGTAGATATGGATATCTATGGCTGTGGAGGAAGAAAAAAAAGAAAGGAAATCAAAAATGGCTTCAATCACAATCAACACAAACCTTGCGTCATTAACTGCGCAAAGAAACTTGTCAAAAGCAACTACCGGTATGAACACCGCAATGGAAAGATTGACAACAGGTTTCAGAATCAACTCTGGTAAAGATGACGCTGCAGGTTCTGCAGTATCAACATTAATGGAAGCACAAATTTCAGGTTATGATGTAGCTGAATCAAATGCTGCAATGGGGCTTTCACTATTGGATACAGCAGAAGGAGTTTTGGACATTGTAGGTGATTACTTGCAACGTATCAGAGACTTGACCGAACAAGCAGCAAACGGAACTTATGGTTCTACTTCTATGAACGCTATCAAAACAGAAGTTCAACAAAGAATGGAAGAAATTAACCGTTTGTGCAGCGTAATTGATTTTAACGGTATCAAATTACTTGACGGTACGAGCGTTGCTGCAACATCACATAACGGTGTAAATCTTCAAGTAAGTAATAATACAGGTAAAAACAACATTATCAACTTAAAATATACTATATTTGAAGCGGCAACATTAACAGCACTGCTTGTTTCCGGGAACTCTCATTCAGCTGCACCAACTAAGACAGGAACTAATGTTGATTGGTACAAGAGAACCGGAACAGATACTTCTGCTCTGGAAGCCAGAATCACAGGTACACCAAAGGATTCAGAAGGTCATCACTACGATTACAGCAAAATGGAAAAAATCGAAGGTAAAAATTACGGATGGGAAAATAACGGTACTATGAGTCCGAATAAATCTTGTATAACAGCTATTTGCGATGCTGTATACACAGATGATGCAACTGCTCGTGAATTCTTATCATTCATCGACGATGCAATTGAAAACGTATCAAACAGAACTGCTTTAATCGGTGCATATATGAACAGAGTAGAATCAGCTGTTGACGCGATAGGTGTACAAAAAGAAAACATCGTTTCAGCTAACTCTTCAATCAAGGATGCCGATGTTGCTACCGAATCTTCAAACTACATAAAATATCAAATATTGCAACAATCATCAGCAACATTACTATCAACAGCTAACCAAACACCAAGTATAGCATTAAACTTAATATAATAAATATATAGTGAAAATGTTGATTGAAGCCCCCCGAATATCGGGGGGCTTCTTAAATTTATATTCATTATTGTTAATTTAAATTCAGTTACTTATTTTTTCAGCCTCTTTACCGACATTAGATTTTGTGATATTACTTAGATTATGAGAGAATTAACTTTAAAAAACGGAATTTTAACTTGTATTAAACAAAACAAAGACACACCAAGAAT
>CADBPN010000174.1 GCA_902796585.1 uncultured bacterium | reverse complement strand
TGAATCTTCTTAAAGCGCTTTCGATACTTTCGTTTTCGCCAACTTTAACTTCTGCCATTTATATTTTCACCACCTTTATAGCAATTTAGTGTCCGTAACCATAATAAAACAAGCATAATAAAAAAACAAGTCTTTTAAATTATTCTATTTAATAATCAAAAAAAGTATTTTTATATATTAATTTTTATCTTTTGAAATACCATGTTTAATTTCTACAGCGTCTACACCAAGTTGGTCAAGCGCTTTCATGGCAAGAGATGTCGGCTCATCTAAAATAGCCAGCAGCAAATCAACGGCTTCAATCTTTTGCTTATTAGATTCTTTTGCAGATAACCAAGCTCTCTCCAGTACTCTTTTTGCACGGTTTGTAAAAATTATTTCTTTATCGAAGTACTCGTTTCCGTACCCTACCAAATTTTCAACAACTAAACGTGCGTCTTTCATTGTTATTTCAAGATCATTTAATACTTCAAAAGCTTCACTTGTGCCTTCTGCAATAATACCCAAAAGAAACATTTCCGTTCCGACAACATTTCTTCCGATTCTTCTTGCTTCTTCTTTAGCCAATTTCATTATTGTAAGAGTTTCAGACATTTGTTTTTCAATCGGTTTTAGTATCTCTTCCGAAAGCTTCTCACTGTTAATCCCGATTGATTTAATAATGTCGTATGCGATTCCCTTCTTTGTTTTTAAAAGACTTAAAATTATGTGTTCGGGAGTTACGGAAGAAGAGCCTAATTCTTTGGCTGTTTGAAGAGCGGAATTCATCATCAAAAAAGCATTAGGAGTGAAAATTATTTTCTTACCTTCATACTCAGATTGACGTGATTGCTGTTCTTCCAGCTTCTTGTCAAAAATTGCAGTATCTAAACCGTATTTATTAATCGTTTTAACCAAATCCGAATCTGTATCTTCCAAAATGGAAGCAACTATTTGTTCAGTTCCTAAAATTTCATAACCCTTAGCAGATAACTTTGAAACGGCTCTGTCAAAAACTCCGGACAATGCTTCACCTTCATACAAAGATTCAAAAGGTTTTTTCTGAACTTCTGTTTCGTCATCTTCCGGATGTTCAAGACGTTTAATTTTTTTCTGAACTAACTTAGTCAATATATCTCTTGCATTAAATATATCAAACCCAAATTTATCTAAAATAGCCTGCACATTTGAATTTTTATCAGTAATAACAGACAAAAATATGTGTTCAAAAAGAATATTGTTGTTTCCTGATTTACTTGCCAAATCAAGTGTATGTTTTAAAATCTCTTTATACGAATGGCTAAAAGGTATATTATCAGAAACTTTTGAAGATTGAATGATATATTTTTCCACTTCATTCTTTATGTTTTCAGAATCCACACCATACATTCTGAAAAGTTTAGACGAAATACCTTTTGCTTCATTAACAAGCGCAAGTAAAAGTTCTTCCGGCACAACCTCGGAACTTCCCATTTCGCGAGCCAATCTTTGGCTCTCAATAACTACATTGACAGCTTTTTCAGTAAATCTTTCAAACAAAACTATTATTCCTCGTCTTCGTATTCATCTTCTAAGGATTCAATGTATTCACATACTCTTTTGAATTCCTCTTCGTCTTCTACGTTCTTAAAATATGCTTCATCGCCTTCTTCAATGTATTCCATAACAATTACTTCTGCTTCATCATCATTTTCGTCAGCATCAAGCGGTAAAAGCATTGCATAAGTTTTGTCTTCAAAATCTATAACATCATAGATTTCACATTTTACGATGTTTCCGTCTGCATCATAGATTTCAATAAATTGTTCAATTTCTTCTTCTGGCATAATCACTTTCCTAAATATTGTTCTAGTATCACACAGGCACTTTCCATATCTACAAGGCCTTTATTTTTTCTGAAATCAACCCTTCTTTCACGAAGCCTTTCTTCAGCTTCTTCGGAAGTTAATCTTTCATCTTCTAATATTATATCAAAACCATTTAATTTTTGTGAAAATTCTATACAATCTTTTGCTTGAAATCCGATTGTACCATCCATGTTTTTTGGAACACCTACAACAATCTTTTCTACATGGTTTTCTTTGGCTATTTTTATTATTTCTTCAATAGCTTTATTTTCAGGCTGTCTTGGAATACATGAATGCGGTGTTGCAATCACAAGAAGAAAGTCGCTGAGCGCCACACCAATTCTTTTTGTTCCTACATCAAGCGCCATCACTTTATACATTATCAACCCACTTTGCTTCTATACCGGAAATAATTATATCCAGCTGAAGTAATTTAAAATCTCCCATGCCGGATGATTTTTTTGTAAATACAGAAGATGCATTTCTGTCATTTTTCATTAAATATCTCTTACCGACATAATATTCGTATATGCTTTTTCGTATAATGTTAGTTAAGAACTGGTAATTTGAACCTAATGAATAAAATATTTCAGCAAGTTCTTTATCACCCTTCAGCATTCTTAAATACGCAGCCATGTTAAACGTTATGAGCTTGTAAGCAAGTTCTTGGGCAGTGTATATACTATCAAAATTATCCGCTATAAATTTATCAATATCTATATCAAAGTTATTTTTTTTGTATGTATCTGATAATTTTTCTATAAAATCCCTGAAAGTATCCGATACAACTTCGTCAAAAAACCAGTTTTGAACATAATCACTTAAACAAAGTTTATCAATTTCTTTTTGATTCAAATCACGCTTTTCCAGATTTAATTCCGGTTTTTTCGGTTCTATATCTAGTAAAATACTTTCCCAGCAAATGTATTCGTACGGAATCGGCTCTCTGTTCGTATGAGAATTTTCTACCGCTTGATTTAATACATATTTAGCTACTCCGCAAGGAATTTCATATTTTTCCTGATAATTATAAAATTTATCCACTATTCTGTAAAAATCTTGTTCTGTCATTGAATTAAACCCAAATGCATCCAAAATTCCATATCTTGGGTTTACTACTGTTGCTATAAATTGCAAACTTCTTGAATCTCTCTTTCTTGAAAAAATAATTGCCATATTTCCATGACCGTCAGGGAATGAAACATAAGTTTTATACGGACGTGATTCTTTCAATATTCCTTTATAAAAATCTATCGTATTATCAACTCGTATGCCGGACATCTTTAGTTCTGAAATAGCTTTATTTATTCTGCTTACTAAGCTTTCATCCGCATATTTTTTTGCGTTTTCTAATGCATGATACGCAAGCTGGGACTTTGAACGACCTAAAATTTCCAGTGCAGTATACCCGACCTCCGTATCTATATAATATAAAAATACCGGTATTAATATATTTGCAAGACTGTCATAAGCGTAATCTTCTTCAAGAGATTTTATTAAAATAATCTTATCGCTGTCTGAAAGTGCACTCAGAAAATCCATAAAATCTATTTGTGCTTCCGGATTCATAATAGCGGTATCCAAAAGCTGTTTTGTTTCTTCATTTATGAGTTCGTTAAATTGTTCAAAATATCCGCTTATTACGTCATAATCTATTTTATTCCCTAAATCCTTCAGCATATTAAACGCAATCATTTTTACGTGGTCGCTATATTCCGGAGCTTTTATTACATTCCATAATTCATCATTCAATACTTCTTTATCAATAAGCTCGGTTAACAGCCAACAAATAAGCATCGTTTTCTGCTCATTAGAATTTAAAAGTTCACGAATCAAAATATCGAGTACAGATTTTTTATCTTCAATATTTTTTAAATCTGTTAATAAAGATGAATCCGGCTTTGCGGAAGTGGAAAGTGCGTTCAATGTAGCAAGTATTTCCGCTTTTATCTGTAATTTATTCATAATTTCCTCGCTTGTTTAAACGGATGTATATTAGTGATTTTAGCCTAAAATTCACTTATTAGCAAGTTATTTAATGATATTTTAAAAATAACAAATTCTATCTGCTTACTCCTTAATTTTTACAAAACTTCATATTGTTTTTGATATAATGTCGTAGTGGAATTAATATGAGAGAAAGATTTCTTTTATTTCTAATATTATCTTGTTTGGGAGTATTTCTGTATATATTCCAAAACTACGTAAATACAACAAACGCATTTATAATTCTTTGTGTTTGCATGGTTATTTACGGCTTATATTCTATTGCTGCAACTTTATATCAAAAGCGCAAATTAAAAAAATATCCTCCGGTTATTAACGAAAACTATAAACCGTTCGTAACTGTAATGATTCCGGCGCATAACGAAGAGAGTGTAATCACTAACACAGTAGAAAATGTTCTTCAAATTGATTATCCGAATTTTGAAGTTATAGTTATTGATGACAGAAGTTCCGATAATACAGCTAACATAATAGGAGAACTTGCAAATAAATATGAAAATGTAATAGCTTTTATTAGAGATAAAAACGCATTTCCCGGAAAATCTGCAGTTTTAAATGATGCATTTAAAGTGGCTAAAGGAGATGCCATACTTGTTTTTGATGCTGACGCAACGGTTGAACCTGATTTTTTAAACAAATTAATACCTCAATTGGAACCTTCTGACGTAGGTGCCGTTCAAGCAAGAAAAATTATCAGAAATAAAGATGTCAATTTATTAACACGCTGCCAAAATAATGAATATACAATGGATACTCACCTTCAAGTCGGAAGAGATGCTGTAAAAGGTGCAGTAGAACTAAGAGGTAACGGCGAACTAATAAAACGAGAAGCGCTGATTGATATTGGCGGTTGGAATAATTATACAATTACAGATGATTTAGATATGTCAACAAGACTTCATATCAAAGGCTGGGATGTTCGTTTTTGTCCGGAAGCCTGTGTGTATGAAGAAGGTATTGTATATATATTGCCTCTTTTCAGACAAAGAAGAAGATGGCTTGAAGGGACTATCAGACGTTATCTTGAATATTTTTGGGCAGCAATGACTTCTAAAAAAATGTCTCTTAGGGCGCAATTGGATATGGCAATCTATATAACTCAATTTATAATGCCTTTTTGGTTTATGATGGAAGTCGGTATTAAAATCGGAAAAATTATATGCGACAGAAATAATCCTGCGGCATTACATAACGAATTATTGTCATCTATTGTAATCTCGGCAGTTGTAGGACTTGGCTTCTTTTCATTAATAAGATACAGTTTAAGACAATACGATAATGTACCTCGATTAAGCGCATTAAAACAAGCATTTGAAACAACGGTATATTTTTTAATAATTTGGTTCCCTATGGAATTATTTATTTGCGGAAAAATTCTGTTTTGCAAAAAAGATATGGCATGGGGTAAAACAACACATGGACTTGTTTTGGAAGAAAAACAAAGACTTAGCGCACGAATCAAAAAAAGAATTAACGATATAAAACAAACAACTGAAAAAACATTAAGTAAACTGGAAGAAACATTAAGTAAATTATAGAAAGGTAAAAAAATGATTACAGCCGAAATTGATAAAGAGTATGTAAAAGAACATGTCAGAATTGTACCTGATTTCCCCAAAAAAGGAATTCAGTTTTTGGATATAACAACTGCAGTAAAAGATAATAAAGCTATGCAAATGATGATTAATTGGCTTTATGAACAATTTAAAAACAAAAAAATTGATTACGTTGCAGGTATTGAATCCAGAGGATTTATTTTTGGAGCAGCACTCGCTTATAAATTGAATTGCGGTTTTGTTCCTATCAGAAAACCAAACAAACTCCCCGCTAAAACCATTAAAGAAAGTTATTCTCTTGAATATGGTACAGATACAATAGAAATGCATGAAGATGCAGTAAAGGCAGGAGATAAAGTTCTAATTATAGATGACTTACTTGCTACGGGAGGAACTGCGGTCGCTGCTTGCAATTTAATTAAAAAAGTCGGTGCGGAACCTGTTGCGGTATCTTTCATTATTGAACTTGATCCGCTTAAAGGAAGAGAAAAAATTGAATCAACCGGTGTTAAAGTTGTTTCAATGCTCAATTATGATTTAGACTAAAACCGTTTTAATAATAAGGTAGTTGTTGGGTTTCACCCAACCTTGCTTAGCGATTTTTTGCAAAATAAAATGAAAAAGGGACAGAGACTTAGCCCGACCTGGTTTTAGAAACTTATCGTGT
>CADBPN010000173.1 GCA_902796585.1 uncultured bacterium | reverse complement strand
GAAACTATCTGATATTTTATTTAATCTGTTTACTTCGTCTTCCATAAAATACTATACCGTATGCATTTTTTCAAAGATTCCCTTTTTCTGAACCCAAATTTCAACTTCCATTTGGTTTCCGACTTCTATTAATGCATTTTTTAAATCTTTAAAATTTAATAATGATTTTTCAATGTCACATAACATAAACATTACAAAATGACCTTGCATTAATGTCTGTTTGATATCTTCAATATTTACCTGATATTTTGATAAAATACCGGCGACATTAGCTACAATACCAACTTTATCAGAACCGGATACCGTTATTATTATTTTGTTGTCTTCCATAATGAATCCTCATATATAAATTATACTATAAACGAAAAGAAAGTCTTGCAATATGTGCAAGACTCAAAAATATACATTTACCCCATCCACTTTATACCATATTACAAAATAATTGTCAACATTTATTATATGAGTATACAGTTTATAAATAAAAATTTTATCTTTTAACAAAAAATATTTTTACGTGTTTTTTATTATCTAAAAGGAGAAAAATATGAAGATAGCATCAACCGACTTATGTATGAATAATAATGCATATTTTAAAGCAAGAAAACCTATAATAGCCCGACAAGGAATGAAAGAGATTGAGGAAAAATCTTTAGAAGGAGTGGCTGCGTTGTCAGCAGCTACAGTTGCAATGTTAAAAATTAACAAAGAAACAGATGATAAATCACTTGATAAATCACTTAAATATCAAGGCATTAATTATATAAAAAGTTCTGACGATGTAATCACTATTTCCGGACCACATACAGGTTACTTTAAAATTAATAAATCAGAAAATATAAAAAAGCATGAAAAAGCATCAAATGCTAAACAGCTAATTTTATCAGAATTGATGGATGATGATAAATTATGTTTTTTAGGTGGATTAAAAAATTATAAAGCATGTATTGATGATTTAGGAAGACAAGACATTGTTGAAAAAGGTTTAGGGATTGCAGATGATGTAATTAATACAGAAATCAACAATGTAACTCAGTTAAGAGTTGCAAAAATATTTGCAAAAAAACTTAATAATTGTTATGTCGAACCCCAAAATATCTTTTACATTGGTGAGTCGGCTTATTATTATGATAAAAATCATAAGACTATATATACTATAGCAATGAACAACAACAATGTAATTTCTGATATATGTTTAATGTATGAATGTAAATTTGAACTTGGTAAAAATGGTAAAGCTATTGGATATAATAGAACTGAATGGAATATTTCTCAAGATAAAATTATTAATACAGCATATAAAGAACAACAACTACCGTCAAAAGAATTACCAAAATACACAACATTGTCTTATAATAAAATTTTAGCTGAATGCTGCAGATTTGGAAATGGTGATTTATCTGATATAGATAATGAAGTTGTTAATAATGTATTGACACATTTGAAGAACCATCGTTTTAATAATGCAACAACGTATGATTTACAAGTATTAAAATACAAGGATAGTAAAGGGTTAAAACAACATAGAGTCTTATATTTTAATCCTGAAACCGGAAGTTCGCTTTTATACAATAAGGATGGAAAATGCATAAATCAAATTCAATATCATAGAGATAATGACGGTAACATCGTTGGCTGCACCAACATGTATTAAAGTTCAAGTGACATATAATGTTCTTTATACTCATATATTAATTGTAATGCTTCTGAATACTCCGCATACTTGGGTATAGAAACAATTTGAGATAATTCAGCCGCCGCAATAAATTGAATTGTATAAATATTATTACTATGACTTTTTATTTTTATCATAGAAACATCTTGGAACATATCCAGTAATATATCTACTAAGTCATTAGTTATACTTAGCGCGGATGCTGCACGTTCAATGTTCAGTTCACCATTAAGATTATTGCAAGTATATCTAATCATGCCTGAAAATGTTTTTATAATGCTTTCTTCAATATTATTTGGTGTCTGATAACTCATATAATGAATTACAGAAGGTAATGTTTTTGTCATTACAGAATCCATTATTTCATCATCAGCAGGATAGTCAAAAAACATTAATCCGTCGCATTTATCGCAATTTATTCTGTTAACAATTGAGTTAAAAATATAGTTATACGGCTTCAATTGTTGAACAATATTTTTATCTTCTACAAAACAAGATATTTTCAGTTTTGAATTTTTAATATAATCATTTACTTGTGCAAGTATATTTGTTTTTTTTCTATGATCATATACTTTGGTACTTTCTTCCGCCTCAGATTGCAGAGTATCAGCATGAACATCTTTAATAACTAATTGAACCGATGTAACACCATTAAAGGTATTTAATTGCGGAGCAAAAGCAATATCAATTTTATCGCCTGATATGAGTGGAATATCACCTCTTGACCACCAAACACAGTCCATTAAACCATTAGGAGTTTCAATTGATAATTTTAAATGCTCTTTTGTAGAACCCATAAGTTTTTTCTGTTTTAAAATAACATCTTTTATCACAAATGTTGGTGATGGGTTTGACATTCCATAAGGTTCAAGTTTTGATATTTCTTCGACAAGACTTATATTTATATCACTTAATTTTAATTCTAAATCAATGTCTAGTGATGGTTTTAACGTTTGACCGTTTAACATCTCATCAACAGTTTTATTTATAGCTTTTTTTACCTCGTCGAAGCTTGCTTTATCTTCTGTGAATGAAAAACCTCCTGCCATTTGGTGACCTCCACCGTCTAAAATGTCAGAATGTTCTGTGATAATATCAAAAATACTTATCTCTTTGACACCTCTTGCAGAACAGCGAAATTGTTTATTCTCTTCCGAATAATTCATAATAAATGTTGGCTTATAATACTTTTCAACAAATTTTGAAGCGACTATACCAATTATACCTACGTGCCAATCTTTGCTAAACAAAATAATTGCATTGTCTCGACAACCGGAATTTTTCCAAATTTCATCGGCTTCAGCAAATACTTCTGAACACATTTCTTGGCGTAATTTGTTGAAATTTTCCAATTGCATTATTGCCATTTCAATTTCTTGCTTATTCTCTGAAATCATTACTTTAACGGCATTATCTACAGTATCGATTCTGCCTGAAGCATTTATTCTTGGTGCAATAGAAAATGCAACTTGTTCAGCAGTTAAACCATTATCTGTATTTACTCCTGCTACATCAAGCATTCTTTTTATACCATAATGTTTTCCTGACGCAATAAGTTCTAATCCTTTAGTAACAAAATATCGGTTCTCACCTATTAACGGAACTAAGTCTGCAATTGTACCTATAGTTACATAGGGCAAAATTTCATAGCTAAATTGCAGTTTATCATATTTTTCTAATACAGCTTGCGCAAGTTTAAATGCTACACCGACACCTGCAAGTGAAGTAAGGTATTCAATTTGTTTTGTAGTTAATTTTTCATCAAGAGCATTCATTGCTTTTGGGTTAATTATTGCAAGCGCTTTCGGCAGCTCATCAGGAGCTTCGTGGTGATCAGTTATAATAATATCTTTACCGAAGCTTTTAATAAACTTTACTTCTTCAGCATTAGAGATACCATTATCAACTGTTATAATCAATTTTGGCTTTTTTTGAGCCATTAATTTAACAAGAGCTTTTGAATTTAGACCATGTCCTTCTGATTCTCTATCTGGTATATAATAGTCAACATTAGCGCCTAAATATCCTAAGGTTTTTACAAGTAAAGAAGTCGAAGTCACTCCGTCCGCATCAAAATCACCATAAATTAAAATATTTTCTTTATTATCAATTGCTTTCACAATTCTTTCAACAGCAATTGGCATATCAGTAAAAGCGTTAGGGTGCATTAATGTTATTTCAAGAGGATTTAAAAAATCATGTTTAGCCTCTTCTGATTTAATGCCCCTAACCTCTAATAATCTGTCAGTTATTGAATTATTATTACTTGTATTCCCTTTAATTATCCATTCTTTTGTACAAGACATGATTGTTCTTTCAATATATCAATAGCTTTTTTAAGCTGAACGTCATCTTTTGCTTCAGCATTTTCCTTTGTTAATTCTACCACAACATCCGGAGTAATTCCTTTTTTATGAATATCGCAGCCTGATGGTGTTAAGTATCTTTGAATAGTAATATTTAAACCTGCTTCATCCGGAAGTCTGTTTATTTCTTGAACGAGACCTTTGCCGAACGATTGTTCACCGACTATAGTTGCCCTATTGTTGTCTTTTAAAGCACCGCTTAAGATTTCGCTTGCAGAAGCAGAACCTTTATTAATCAAAACAACAATAGGTTTATCGGTTATTTGACTTAATCGTGCTCTTGTTGTCGATTTATAACTGTCTCTATCAACTGTGCTTACAATAACGCCGCCTTTTAAAAGCATGTCAGATATGTATATTGCGTTAGTAAGTAAACCACCAGGATTTGAACGAAGGTCTATAATAAACCCTTTTGCATTAGGTGAACTATTTAATATAGATTCAATTTCACCGGCAGCATTTTTACTTATAAAAGAACTTAATCTAATATACTTAATATCTTCCGGAATAGCTGTCTCAAACGGAGGTTTTGTTGATACGGATTTTATTTCAATTTCATCTCTAATTATGCTGTATGTTTTATTTGGTACACCTTTCCTTTGTATAAGAAGTGTAACAGTTGTACCTTTTTCACCTCTTATTTTATCAGCAGCAACATCAATATTTATACCCTTAGTGCTTTCTCCATTAATTTCTAAAATATAATCATCAGCTTGCAGACCTGCTTTCTCCGCAGGAGAATCTTCAAGCGGAGCAATAATTACTAGCTGCCCGTCTCGTAATCCGATTTGTGTTCCAATACCTTTTAAGGACCCTTTAATAGATTGATTTTCTTCTGAAAATTCTTTTGGATCTAAAAATCTTGTATATGGGTCATTTAAGCTCGCAAGCATAGTTTCTATCGCTACATAAGCATCTTCTTTTGTTTTTAATTTATTTTCGTAACGATATCTCCATTTTTCCCAATCTTGATTGTTGTCAGAAGGGTCATAGTATTTCTTGTTAACAAGCATCCAAACGTGATCGTATAAAGTTTGCGGTGTTGCTGAATACGCGTTGCTTACAGTTGTTAAAACTGCAGTTAGTAATATTAAACTTGATGTTATAAATCTTTTCTTCATTAATAAATCACTCCTCTTTAATCAAAAAGCGCTCTTTATATTATAGTACACAATTAATTTAAGAATATCAAATAAATTTATGATTTTTTAAATTTTGATGTATAATTACTAATATTAAAGGAGTAAAATTTATGAGTATAATTGAAGGAATGTTAACTGTCACTAATGAACGTTTTTGCATTGTAGTATCAAGATTTAATGAATTTATTACGGCTAAATTACTGTCGGGAGCAATTGATGAACTAAAACGTCATGGTGTAAATGATTCTAATATTGATATTGTTTGGTGCCCCGGGGCATTTGAAATTCCTTTAATATCTAAAAAATG
>CADBPN010000172.1 GCA_902796585.1 uncultured bacterium | reverse complement strand
GTAAGGGTAAATAACAGGAGGGAAATATGATTCCGATTTTAGATTCAAAAAGACAATATGCGAAAATAGGAAATGATGTAGAAAAAGCAGTGTGTGAAGTTTTACGTTCAGGTTCTTATATTTTAGGACCAAATGTTAAGGCTCTGGAAAATGAACTTGCGAAATACATTGGCTGCAATTATACAGTAGGTCTTAACTCAGGTACAGATGCTCTTCATATTGCATTAAGAGCTCTTGATATAGGAAAAGGTGATGAAGTTATCACAACTGCGTTTACTTTTGTTGCAACAACTGAATCAATAGAAATAGTGGGCGCAACTCCGGTATTTTGTGATATAGATCCTGATACATTTAATATTGATGCTAATAAAATTGAGGCACTTATTACTCCAAAAACTAAAGCAATCATGCCGGTTCACTTGTATGGTCAGCCTTGTGAAATGGATAAAATCATGGATATTGCAAAACGACACAATTTATATGTAATTGAAGATTGCTGTCAGGCAATAGGTGCTGAATATAAAGGACAAAAAGTCGGTACTTTCGGTGATATAGGCTGTTATAGTTTCTATCCGACTAAGAATTTAGGCGGTATGGGTGACGGCGGACTTATTACCGTAAACAGCGAAAATCTTAAAAACAGAATCGTAGCCCTTCGTAACCATGGAGGAGCAATTCGTTACCACCACGATGAAGTTGGTGTTAATTCGCGTCTTGATGAAATCCAAGCAGCAATTTTGAGAGTAAAATTAAACTATATTGATGAGTGGAACAAGGCAAGAAGAGAACACGCTGCTATATATAATGATTTGTTATCAAGCTGTTCTGATATCAAAACTCCTTCAGAATTGCATGATACATACTGTGTTTATCACCAATATACAGTAAAGATTCCTAACAGAGATGAGATTCATAAAATGCTTCAAGAAGCCGGAATAGGCGCAATGCTTTATTACCCGATTCCTCTTCACATGCAAAAAGTTCATGCTCATTTAGGTTACAAAATGGGTGATTTACCAAATACAGAAAAGAATACTGAAATGGTAATTTCACTTCCTATGTTCCCTGAATTAACTCTTGAAGAACAAAAAACTGTCGCTTCAACTTTAATCAGTTGTATAGAAAAATCTAAAGCATTAGCATAGAAAAAAATAAATTAAAATCAGACGGCTATTTTTTAGCCGTCTTTTTTTATCCAAAATATTCATGCATATATTCAGAAAATTTCATCAATGCTTCACTAAGATTATCGGCACAATATCCGATTCTTAAATATCCTTCCATTTCTAATGTTTCACCGGGAAGAATTGCAACACCTGTTTTGTGCTGAAGTTCGTAACATAATTTCTTTGAAGGTATTTTATTGTTATATCTTAATAGAGCAGTTGTCCCTCCGGTTGGGAAAACACATTCTATTAAAGGTTCATTATTTACCCATTCTTTTAGTACATCCAGACCTTTTCTCATTATCTGAAAATTTCTTTTTTGAATTACATCTCTGTTTTCAAGAGCAACTGCGGCAAAATAATCGTCAAGAATACTTACACTTATTGTATTATACTGTCTTTGGTGGTTTACTTCATTTATTAAATCTTCCCTTGCTGCAATCCAACCAACCCTTACCCCCGGAAGAGAATATGTTTTTGACATACTGCCGACAGAAATCCCTTTCTCATACATATCCGCAACAGATTTAGAATAAGGATTTCCGTATAAGTTTAGTCCTCTGTATGCTTCATCCGAAAGAATCCAAACATTTTTTTCTTTTGATATTTCAACAATTTTTTCCAGCATCCAATCAGGAATAACAGCACCGGTAGGATTATTTGGATTATTTAAACATAATAATTTTGTTTTGGACGTTATAACTTTTGAAAGTTCTTCTAAATCCGGAAGCCAATTTTTTTCTTCTTTTAAAAAAAACAATTTGACTGTACATTTAAGTGATTCCGGAATCGAATAATGCTGCTGATAAGTAGGCACAATTGACACAACTTCATCACCGGATTCTAAAAGAGAAAGAAAAAGCAATTGATTTGCACCGATTGCACCATGCGTTACTGTTATATTTTTTTCTTCAATATTTGTATAGAGATCTTTTATTGCAGTTTTTAATTTTGTTGAACCTGTAATATCACCATAATTTAAAGGTTTATTCATTATGTCTGAAGGCATGTTTGAACATAATTCACCTAAAGACATCGGACTTATACAAGTTGTTGTAAGGTCATACTTGGCATCTTCTTCATACCTATTCATCCACTCTTCTATTTTAAAAGGTGCAATCTTCATTTTTAATAACCTTACTACTGTTTTTCTATATAAACACTTGTAGAAGGGAATGCAAAAGAAATGTCCTCTTCTCGAAATCTGTGAATAATTTCTCTTATTATATTACCTTTTATAACCTTATACTTAACCCAAGATACCTCAGGTGTATATGAAAACAATCTTATATTAATAGAACTGTCTGCAAGCGCTTCGATTGTTGTAAAAATCCCGTCACCAATAATATCATCACTATTTGATGCAATTTCTTTCAGAATCTCGACAGCTCTGTCCAGCTTTTCATTAGAAGTTCCGTATTCAACTCCAACAGTAATATCTATAAGACGTTTTCTCGTTTGTGATACATTTGTTATTTCTTCATTTGCGATTTGGTTATTAGGAACATTTACCACAAAATCATCTAACGTTCTAATCGACGTGGAACGAAGATTGACTTTTTCTACAATACCTTCAAAGCTGCCAAATTTTATATAATCTCCTATTTTATATACCTTATCGGCCAGAAGTCCGACTGAACCAAACACATTACCGATAGCTTC
>CADBPN010000171.1 GCA_902796585.1 uncultured bacterium | reverse complement strand
TTCATAATATTAAATAAACACGTAAAAATATAATTTGCTATTTATTTGTTTCTCAAACTCCCTGTTCTTTCTTCTCAAACCGACTGTTCATTTACAAAAAGGTCCTTTTTTTAATTCGGTGATTTATCTAAGGGAATAGAGAATAACAAAGAGATTTTTGAAGATGAAAATGCTCCATTATTTAAAATGGGAATTGAATACAATGATTATAATTATGATTTAGATGAAATTTTTAATACAAAAAATAGAGTTTTGTATCGTGGCGAAATCAACCCTGATGATTTGGAAAAAGGAACACCATTATTTGATTTATATGTAGATAATATGATTGACAAAAATCCTATGCCAACGAAAAAAGAAGTTGATAAGCGTACAAGAATCGGTGAGTTAATTTATGTAGAAGAGTACACCCGTTCTGACGGGACAAAAGTCTCAGGATATTATAGAGCATATCCGAGAAAATAATTAGAAATCCAGCATTCGAGACTACACACTCCAGATAAAAAAGGAAGTGACTTGTGATACTTCCTTTTTTATTGTTGAAAATCTTTTGTATTTATAATTTTAAAAACATTGAATTTGTTATAATATTATATTTATGAACAAATTTTTGATATTTTTTTTAATATTTTGTTTGTTTATAGGACTTGATATGTTCGTATTAGAGCCAAATCTTATGATTCTTAAAAACGAAAAACTCTTTATTCCAAATTGGGAAAAAGGATTAGACGGATTTAAAATAGGAATTGTTGCAGATTTACATATAGGTACACGTTTTGTAGATTTAGATAAGGTTTATCAGGTTGTACAAAAAATTAACAGTCAGAACCCGGATTTAATTGTGCTATTAGGTGATATTGATGCAAAATCCATAACATATAATAATTATAAAAAAGAAGATGTCGCAAATACATTAAAATTATTAAAGGCAAAATATGGAGCTGTTACAATTATGGGAAATCATGACTACGAACCTCCAAATATCGTAAGAGAAATATTTCAACGAGCTGGTATACCTATTTTAGAAAACCAAGATTTTTATATATACCCAAGTAGTCAAAAAATACGAATAATTGGATTTAAAGACTTATGGCATTTTAAAAGCATTCCCATAAATATTATAGGAACAAAACAGAAAAATATACCTACAATAGTGCTTGCGCACAATCCGGATTCATTTGCAGATATGCCAAATTTTGTGTCTTTAACCTTATGTGGACACACGCATGGCGGTGAAACTGTGTTTCCTGTAATCGGTTCTTTTGCTGTTCCTTCAATATATGGTCAAAGATATCGTAAAGGGTATATAGTAGAAAATAATAAGCATTTGTATGTAAGCGGAGGGGTTGCTACCACAAGCAGAATGAGATTTTTAAACCCTCCGGAAATTACGACAATAGAATTGTACGCACAAAATTCAAATAATAAAATAGAAAACACTAAACCTTTAAAAGGTATAAATAAAAATTATGCTCCTATTGTAATTTCCAAATTAAGAAAGATTATAAATTTTATAAAATAATAAATAAAGGAATTCATTATGACAAATAATATATTTTTTTATGTATAATTGTATTGGAATATGTTATCAAAGATTTATATAAAAAATTATATTTTAATAGATGAACTTGAATTGGATTTGTCGGAGGGGTTGAATATAATTACCGGTGAAACTGGTGCCGGCAAAAGTATTTTAATCAATGCGATTGATATAGCATTTGGGGCAAAAGCAGGTAAAGAATTAATAAAAACAGGTTCCGAAAAAGCAATAATAGAGCTTACAATTGTTAACAATAAGCAAAACGTTACGGATTTATTTAACGAATTTGGGATTGATTATGACGGTGATGAAATTATATTATCTAAGGAAATAACGCAAACTTCTTCCCGTTCTCGCATCAATGGTTGTTTAGTAAATCAAGAATTTTTAAGATTATTCAGAGAACTTTTTATAGATATTCATTCTCAACATCAAACTTACTCATTTTTGCAGCCTAAGTATCATATTACGTTGCTTGATGAATATGCTAAGGCGTTTTATGGAAATATTGCAGAAGAGTATAAAGCTAATTATTCAGAATATAAAAAAATGAATGAACAATTAGCAGAATTAAAACAAACTGCAAGCAAAACGGAAGATCAAATTGACTTTTTAAGATTTCAGGTAGATGAGATTGAATCAGCTCAAATTGTTGATGTCAAGGAAGATGAACTTTTAAATAATGAATTAAGTGTACTTGAGAATGTTGAAAAGTTAAAAGAACTAACAGGTTCGTCGTACTGGTCATTATCTGGCGATGATTCTTCAATTATTGAAGCACTTTTGCAGATAAAGTCTAATTTATCAAAGGCAGCCGGTTTAGATGGCTCATTAGAAGAAATGGAAACGGAATTAATTAATGTAATTGAAATAATTAAATCAATTTCTTCTGATTTAAGGGATTATTCTTCATCATTAGATAATGACGAAGAACGAATAAATTCTATTCAAGAACGCTTATTTATTCTGGAAAAATTAAAACGAAAATATGGCGGAACATTGGAAAATGTTCAAAAAGAAGGCTTTAAATTGCGAAATGAGCTTGATAGTATTGATTTTTCCAATAGTAATATAGAAGAGTTAGAGTCAAAAATTAATGCAAAAGAATTGGAATTGAAATCAATTTCAGAAAAATTATCAGCTCAAAGAAAAAAACATTCTAAAATTTTATCAGAATTAATTGTAGAAAAATTGGAAAAACTTGAACTTCCAAAAGTAAGGTTTGAAATATCAATTGAAAATTGTGAACTAAATCAAAACGGAGCTGATAAAGTTGAATTTTTAATTTCCACAAATATTTCAGAAGGGTTAAAACCTATAGCAAAAGTTGCATCAGGAGGTGAACTTTCGCGCGTTATGCTCGCGATGAAAACAATTTTTGCACAAAGTGATAATATAGAAACAGTTATATTTGATGAAATAGATACAGGTATTTCTGGAAAAACTTCTCAGGCTGTAGGAGATGAAGTTAAGGCTTTGTCAAAATTTATGCAGATAATTATGATAACTCATCAAGCCATAATTGCCTCAAAATCTGATAGACATATTTATGTAAAAAAAGTACAAGGTGATACAACAAGCGTCGATATATCAGTACTTACAGGTGATAATAAAATTAAAGCTCTGGCAGAGCTTGCAAGTGGTGAAGTTAATTCTGAATCTTTAAAATTTGCACAAATGCTGGTTAGATAATATTTTCAATTTTCTTATTTCGGAATTTGTGATAAAATTTTGTTATGGCAATTATTTCAGATAATTCAGACTTATTAACGGGGAAATCAAACGAAAACAGAAAAAAGAATCCTATAATTAAGCCTGAAACAATAGAATACGATAATACATTTGAAAACAACATTAGGCCTAAAGATTTTGATAGTTACATAGGTCAATCTGCCCTTAAAGAAACTTTGAAGGTAATATTGGAGTCTGCAAAAAAAAGAGGCAAGCCTCTTGATCACATGTTGTTTTATGGTCCGCCGGGATTAGGAAAAACTACTATTGCTGGTGTTATTGCTTCACAAATGGGAGTTGATATTAAGATTACATCTGCTCCTGCTCTTGAGCGTCCAAGAGACATTATCGGAATTTTAATGTCTTTAAAAGGCGGAGAAATATTGTTTATAGATGAAATTCACAGATTAAATAAAGTAGCGGAAGAAATTTTGTATCCTGCAATGGAAGATTTTACTTTAGATATGACTACAGGTAAAAGTCAAACTGCAAAAACACTGCGAGTTCCGCTTCCAAAATTTACGCTGATAGGTGCAACAACTAAAGCCGGTGAACTTTCAAGTCCGCTTCGTGATCGTTTCGGAATGATTCACAGACTGGAATTCTATTCTGTAGAAGAATTGGCAAAAGTTGTTCAAAGAACCGCAAAAATTCTTGATATAAATGTGACGGAAGAAGGTGCTGTTGCAATAGGAAAACGTTCAAGAGGAACTCCAAGAATTGCCAATAGATTAGTAAAACGTGTTGCAGATTTTGCGATAGTTAAATATGACGGACTGATAGATGAAAAAGTAGCTAATGAATCGTTAGATATATTAAAGATTGATGAATTCGGACTTGATAATACAGATAGAGCATTGTTAAATTTAATTATAGATAAGTACGATGGCGGGCCGGTAGGAATAGAAACTATAGCAGCTGCACTCAGTGAAGACGTCAGAACGATTGAAGATGTTTGCGAGCCATATCTTTTGCAAGCAGGTCTAATTCAAAGAACACCAAGAGGCAGAAAAGTTTCTCCGGAAGGATATCGCCACTTGGGCAAATCTATCGGCTCGGAACAAACTAAGTTATTCTAAAGTATTTTCTTTTTGGGAGTATATTATGTTAAAAAGAATGATTCTTTTGTTTATATTTATAATTTGCATGCTGCCTGTTCAAGCAGTCAGTAATCTTGATCTACATATTGATCCAATTGCAGTTGTAAAAGAAACAAAATATGTTGATACAGGTGATAATGTTGTTCAAACAAAACAGCTAGTAACAGTAAAAATTCTATCAGGAAAACATAAAGACGAAATTATTGAGCTTGAAAATGTTTTAACCGGCAATCCGTATTATGACATTAATGTCAAACCTAATACAAAAGTTATATTGCACGAAGATGTAACAGAAGATGGCAGCGTATTTTCAATTAGTGATATTAAGCGTTCGGATACTCTTTTGTGGCTTGCATTATTATTTTGCGGATTATTGATTTATGTTGGGAAAAAGAAAGGTGTGTATAGTTTAGTATCAATAGGTCTTTCTGTAATTATTATAACTAACTGCATGTCACCGTTGATTCTTTTAGGCGTAAACCCAGTTGTAATTTCCTTGCTGGCTTGTATCATATCCACAGCTTTAACAATGTATTTAGTTGGTGGACTTAATGCGAAAAGTACCTCAGCTGTAATCGGTACAGTTTTAAGTTTAATTTTTGCAGCCATGCTGTCAGGATTGACAATTTTAACCGCTCATTTAACAGGATTTACAGGTGAATATTCAATGTTTTTATATTCTTCACATCCGGAACTGAGTTTTGTAGGAATTACTATTTCAGCTATGATACTTGCAACACTCGGAGCGGTTATGGATGTTGCAATGTCAATTTCCAGTACAATAAATGAAATCTATATTACTGATAAAACAAAAACTGTAAAAGAATTGTTTATTTCAGGCATGAATGTCGGAAGAGATATTATCGGGACTATGGCAAATACATTGATATTAGTCTATCTTGGCGGTTCATTGCCGTTACTGCTGCTTGCGGGTAATGTTGATTTAAACAAATTTATTAATTTAAACCAAGTAGTTACAGAAATTGCTTCCGCGCTTATAGGTAGTATAGCAATTGTTATTTGTGTTCCTTTTACAGCACTTGTTGCATCTGCATTTATTCATAAATATTCTAAAAAAGCAGAAAGTGAAAATTTAATCATATAAATTGCAATATTCGCATAAAGTGGTAAAATTTATATATAAACGGAGGAGAGAAATGAAGAAAATATTTGCGTTAATAATAGTTTTATGTTTTTGTGTATTAAATGTCAATGCCGGTACCTTAAAAGGGGACGCTAAAACCAAAAGAATCTCAGCAGGTACACCATTTGATATTGAATTTGCTCAAGATGTAAGTACATCCTCAGGTTTGGAAGGTGATTTTTTTACAGCAATATTAAAATCTGATTTATCTGCCGGTACAACTATTGTTATACCAAAAGGTTCTTTCATAAGAGGTAGTATTTCAAGTGTAAATACAGCCAAACGTTTCTCAAGGGGAGCTAAGTTGTATCTGGACTTTGACCATGTTGTTACTCCAACTGGCCGTCAAATACCGTTAGCGCTTAGTGTTGTGCACTACGATAAAATTTATTATGATGGTGCATTGTATAAAAATTTAGGATATGGAGAAGCTATTCAAAACAATTTTGAAAGAGCAAAAGAAATAACAGTAAATTCAACTAATTATGGATTAAGCGTAAAAGATACTCATCCCGGATTACAATATTTAACAACTCCTTTCTGTGCTGTCGGCGGTTTTTTAGGCGGTGTCGGATACTGGATTGGTGATGGCGTTGCGGACATGTTCAGAAAAGGACAAGACGTATATTTAAGAAAAGGCGAAGTCCTAAGTGTAAGATTGATAAATCCGATTGATGTGCCGGTTTACTAAAAAAAATAAAAATTATTGAACAAAAAATGAACAATATATTTTTAATTTCGTTATATAAACAGAAAGGACAAAGAAATGGATAATAAATGTTCAAAATATGAAGGTCTGTTTGTTTTTTCTGATGACGAAACTTTAAATCAGCATATTTCAGAATGTGAAGAATGCAGAAAACAGCAAGAAGAACAAAAGCGGGTTTCTGAACTTATTGACGAAGTAAAGTTCTATTATTTGAAAAAACGTAAAAACCGCAGAGTAAGAATTGCAGCCATGTGTGCATCGTTTTTCTTATTTATATCATTTCTATCCGTAGGATTAGTGATGAATAATGATGATTTGATGGATACATTGCAGTACGGATATACATTGTCAGCTGAGGATTTAGGATTTCCGGTTGATTCTTACGGATTATTAATGGTGGATGAATGAACTTTAATGAAATAGTTGAAGCCAATAAGCAAAATATAAAAAATATAATAAGACTTATTACAAAACAAGACAATGATGATATAGAGCAAGAAGTCTATATCAAGTTGTGGAAAAATTCAGATAAATATGAAGAACGAGGTTCTCTTAAAAGCTGGGTAAATACAGTTGCAAAAAATGCTTCAAAAGATTATTTACGTTCTTCAGAATTTAAACAAGAACAAAATTGTACTGCAGACGATGACGCTCTTGTTAATATACGTGACAGAAAAAAGAGTCCTGAAGATTCTTTGTTAGCTTCTGAACGTCAAAAACAGATAATATCTGCGATTGAAAAATTAAAACCAAAATTTAAAGAAGTCATTATGCTATGTGAAATAGAAGGATACACATACGAAGACGCATCGCAGAAACTGAAATGTCCTATAGGTACCATAAAGTCAAGAATATTTAATGCAAAAAAAGAACTGGCAGCAGTTTTAAAAGATTTAATGTAAAAAGGAAGGTAATTATGAAAAAACTATTAATTATTACATGTGCAATGACTGTATTAGCAGGAAATGTTTTCGCGGCAGAATCTGCTGAAAAAGTAAATAAACCTGAATTTAAACGTCCTAATATTGAACGTAAGGCACCTCCTTCAAGAGAACAAATTGAACAGCACAGAAAAATGAAAGAAGCAGCTTTCGAAAAGAAACTTAATTTAACTGAAGTGCAAAAATTAAAAGCAAGAGAATTAAGAAAAGGCGGGTTTGAAAAAATTAAACCTGTAATGGATGACCTTAGAGCAAAAAAACAAGAGGCTGCAAAAATACAAAAATCAGATTTAACAAATGAAGCAAAAGAAGAAAAACTTACAGTGTTAGACAAAGATATTCAAGCATTGCAAAAACAAGCAGCAACAATAAGAAAACAAAATATGAAAGATTTTGAAAGTATATTGACAAAAGATCAAAAGAAAACTTTAAAAAATATGAAAAAAGAAGGCAGAAATAAATTTCATGATGAACACAGAAAAGGAATCAATCCTCCTCCAAAACCACCGATAGAAGAAAAATAACATATTTTAGAAAATGCGGTTTGATATTCTCAAACCGCATTTATTATGTGTAGTGTGTAATAATGAAAGTATACTAATTAATTTTGGTTAATTTTATTTAATGAATATGCTGCGACTTCAGCTATTATTGGATTACTGTCCTTTTGTGCAATAGAAAAAACTTCTGATAGTTCATTTTTGTATTCCGGTCGTGCAATATACCTTAGAGAATCAATAGCAGCCATTTTTACGGCAGGGTTTTTACTGTATCTTATTGCATCAACCATCGTTGAAACACCGGGAACGTCTGTTAATGCAACAATATTACCGTTTTCTTTTTCTATATTATCTATGTATATTTTATCCAGCATAGCCATAGTAATCAAAGCATATTCTTTGTTACGTTCCGCCAATTCCAACGGAGCCAGTGTTGCCGCAGATTGAATATCTTCTTTCGTTAATTTATAAGGTAATTTTGATTCATCAGTTACACCTTTTTGAACAGCTTCAAAGTTTTTCATTATTTTATCTCTGTTAATTCGCTGTTCTTCGGTTGGTCCTTCAAGAGCTTTTGTATCTTTTTCAGCAATGTTTATTAACGAAGACAGAACATCACTAACAATGTATTCTTTTGCTAATTTTGGTTTATCAAAAGTTTTAATAATTTCACTCATTTGCAGTGCTTGCTTATCCAAATCTTCCGAGTTTAAATTATCAACAACTTTATTAATATCAATTTCCGGTTTAATATCAACGGGAGGAACTATTTCGGGCTTTTTTACAGCCGGTTCTGTTCCATGAAAAGAAACGTTATTATCTTCTGTTTTATCATTATTTAGAGTTTTTTTTTCAGCCTCTATAGTTGTGTAATTAGGTTCCGGAACTTTAACTTCTTCTGTTTCTTCGGGTGTATTAATTTCTGAAGCCTCATATTTTGCTGCTACCGGATATCCTTGAGGTAATGCTACTTGTTGATTATATGTTTTATCATAAGTTACAATTTCTTCTGATTCAGGGTAATCATAAACTTTTTTAGGTTCAGCGTTAATAGACGGATTATCAATATCAACTTTAACTGAATTATATATCCCTTTGTCATTTTCATTATTTTCTAAACCGGCTCTGTTGATTTCAGGTTTTCTAATGTTGATATTAACAGCATTATAAGTCGGTCTAATCATCTCAATTGCTTCTACCATATTATTTCCTTTCACATACACTTTACTCTTCTATTAAATCTTCTCAAGAAAAAAAATTGCCTTTTTTTATGTAAATTTTTACAAAAATTTACAAATTATAAAGATTTTTTTAAGGTCTGTGATATTGGCTTGAACAAATTTTTTGAGTACTTATAATTTCATATTATGAGTATAATCCAAAAATCACAAAAAGCTCTCGAATACGATAAGATATTATCAATATTATCAAATTTTGCAAAAACAGAACAATCGAAAAAAATTTGTTTAGAGTTGACTCCTTTTGTAAAGAGTGATGATATACATGCGCAACTGGTATTAACAAGGGAAGCAAAAGATGTTCTTGATTTTGCAAAAGATATACCTATTGATAGAATCCCTGATTTTAGAAAACTTTCTAATACATCAGAATATTTTAGTGAAGAGGAACTTATAGATATTGCAAAGGCAATGCATACCGGTAGAATTGTAAGAAATTTTTTGAAAGAAAATCTCCCGTTTGATTCTTCTTTAGCTGCAATTGCAGATACTATATATACAAATAAAGAACTTGAAGAGAGAATTATAGATACTTTTGATGAAAATGCCACAGTAAAGCAAAATGCTAATGAAACATTAAAGGGTTTATATTCATCTTTAAGAGAAACAGAAATATCCTTAAAAAAGCAAGTTCAATCGTTAATGAACTCTGCCGAATTTCAAAAGCATTTGCAGGAAAATATTTATACATTAAGAGACGACAGAATTGTTTTTCAAGTAAAAGCTTCTGCTAAAAGCAAAGTTGCCGGTATTGTTCATGACGTCTCTGCTACTAACAGGACATTTTATATTGAACCAACACAAATTGTGCCTTTGAATAATAAGATTAGAGAAGTAAAATCTAAAATTTATGCGGAAATAATTAAAATACTTACGGAATTATCAAATCAAGTAAGAGAAATTTTTAATAATCTTATAGACATGGAAAGATGTCTTGCTGTTATAGATTTTCACTTCGCAAAAGCAAGATATGCAGTAAAAATTCAAGCAATTGAACCGGATATTTCGTTAAATAAAACTATAAAAATTGATTTAATGAGGCATCCTCTTCTTATAGGCAGAGTTGAAAATATTGTAGAAAATGATTTTGAAATCGGGAAAAATTATAAATCAATAATAATAACGGGTTCAAATACGGGTGGAAAAACCGTTGCATTAAAAACGGTCGGTTTGTTTATTTTAATGATGAAGTCAGGACTTTTCCTTCCTTGTGCAGAAGCACATATATACCCTTTTGAAAAAGTTTTGGCTGATATAGGCGATGATCAGGATATCTTGCAGAATTTGTCTACATTTTCTTCCCATATGAAAAATGTTATAGAAATTTTAGAAATAGCAGATTCCGATACATTTGTTCTGATAGATGAACTTTGCGCCGGTACTGATCCTCAAGAAGGAGCTGTTCTTGCTGAAATAATACTCAAATCGCTCGTTAAAAAATCTGTTCAATCGGTAATAACTACTCACTACGGAGAATTGAAAACATTAGAGTTTACTGATTCATATTTCAAAAATGCATCAGTCGAATTCGATGCGGACTCTCTCTCTCCTACTTATAAACTGATAATAGGCATTCCGGGATTGAGTAATGCAATATCGATTGCTTCAAATTTAGGTTTGGATAAAGAACTTGTTTGGGCAGCAAAAGAACTTTTAATTACGCAAAGAGATACCTCAAGTATTGTTGTTGAAAGATTACAAGATACTCAGCAAAAACTTGATACGAATTTGAGAGAAGCGGTAACTAAAAATGAAGAAGCTGAAGAGTTAAAAAGATATTATGAAAAAGAACTTTCTATACAAAAGAAGGAAAAGAAAAAAGCTTTAAAAATTATTCAAGACAAATTTGACGCTCAATTAAATGAGGCAAAAAGTACCATTAAGGAAATTCTGACAGAATTAAGACAAGAAAAATCCGAAAAAATTGCGCGGCGTTCATACGCCAGGTTGGCTAATTTAGAGCAAGGTTTTAGAGGAAAAGTCAATTCTCTTGAAGAAAAAGAACAATATCAAGAACTTGATTGGTCTTTGGTAAACGTAAATGACAAAGTAATGGTAAAGGACCTGAATCAAGGTGTTACAGTTCTCTCAAAACCTGATAGAAACGGAACGCTCTATATACAAATGGGAATGATTAAAACTAAGGTAAGTAAAGATAAACTTGCTGTGTATGATTCTCAATTGGCGAAAAAGACAAATTTACCATTGGGGGCATTAAAGAAAGATTCAAGTTTCTCACTAAAGAGAATAGATATTTCTAATACATTGGATCTTCGAGGAAAACGAGTCGAAGAATCTCTTGATGAATTGGAAAGCTACTTGGACAAGGCAAGTTTAGCTAATTTATCTCCGGTCTATATTATCCATGGACATGGTACCGGTGCTTTAAAATCAGCAGTCAGAGAATTTATATCATCTTCTCCTTATGTTGCAAAGTATAGAATCGGTGAGGAAGCTGAAGGCGGAGATGGTGTTTGTGTTGTTGATATAAAATAAAAACTAACCTTCTGATTGATAAGCCCAAGCAG
>CADBPN010000170.1 GCA_902796585.1 uncultured bacterium | reverse complement strand
ATTATTTAGTTGTTTGAATAAACAAACTGATTAAATCATTTAAAGCTGAGTATTGCTTTTGATAATTTTGAGATTGTTTTTCAAGCATGATAATCTGCTTTTTATATTCCTGAATGGAAGCTTGACATTCTCTTGCCGAAACCTTCAAACTTTCCTGAACTTGCTGCGCATCTTGAAGCACGCTTTTCATTGAGATTCCAAGTGCTTCCATTGTTTGTTTAATAATTTGTGCACCTGTATGTCTTGAAACTCCGCTTGGCAATTGAGATATCAGTTTTTTCAATACTGTAATGTTTGCAGGCATTTCAAAATTGTCATTATTGATTTCCGCAGCTTGTGCTTGAACTGTTTGCGGTTCATCAAAGAATGGGTCTTTGTCCTCTTTGATATCGTCAAAGAAGTTTACAGAAGATTTTTGCTTAACAGGTTCTGCAAAAATATCACTACTATCTTCAGACTTAGTAAATAAATCCGTATTCATAGGGTTTGTAACTCCTTCTGTTGCTTCAAAACTAATATTGCTGTTATCTTGAACATCCATCTCTTCAGCTTGTTTTTTCAAAGCTTCTACTATTTTTTTTCCGACACTTTCGTTACTAGGCATTTTCTATACTCCCTCATAAGGTTTACTGCATTCATTATATTTTAAACAAATTAAAAGTCCAATAAATTGTTATGTTTTGTTAAATTTAGGTCAAAATACAGTTAGGTTCAAGTATTCATTTGTTTCAATTAATCATCGCCAGAGCATTTGTATCATTGTATTGCTGTAATTTAGGATTCATCTTGATTGCAGTTGAATAATCCTGTTTAAATCCTTCTGTATCACCAAGTTCTTTTCTTATAGCTGCTCTGTAGAAGTAAGCATCAGCATACTTTGGATTATTTTGTACTGCTTTATCCAAATCTGCCAGAGCTCCTCTTAAATCTCTGAGAACGCATTTTTGAAGTCCTCTTATATAATAACTTTCAGCAAGTTTTTTATTTGTTGTGGCAGCTGCCGCAACTTGTGTTGTTCTGATATCAGGAGCTTCTGTCATTTTTACCGATGCTACACCTGCGTTGAAAGTCGGCGTCGAGGATTTTTTAGAAGCACCGTTGTTACTTCTGTCAGACAATTTGTTTGTATTTCCGGCATTTGCAGGTTTGGAAGGTTTCGTATTGTATGCCGTATTCTGAGCAATAGTTTTTGCCGGCTCAGCACTTTTATTAACAGCCGGAGCTGTATTAACCTCAGAAGAAGCCAATACTTCTTGATTTTGGTTATACAATTTTGGTGTCGGATTGGATATAGGAGTGTTGCTCTTGCTGTTTATTATTGCGCTTATATCCGGAATCGCAGCAATATAATGCTGTTTTGAAATTAAAGGTTTTACATTTTTGATAAATACTTGATTTTCCGCTAATGCTACAGCTTGATCCAAGTCTATTGCAGCCCCTTCATTATCAAAATACAATTTTTTAAGTCTGCCTCTGTTTGCATAAGCTATGCTGTCGTTAGGATTTAAAGCGATTGCTTGAGAGTAATCGCTGAGTGCTCCGACATTTAAGTTCATTCTTTTCTTTACAACACCTCTGTTGTTAAAAGCGTCAGAATCTTTAGGATTCAATTCTATTGCCTTATCGTAATCGGCTAAAGCCCCTTTGTTATCGTCCAGCATGTATTTTAGGTTGGCTCTGTTATAGTAAACATCAGAATAATTCGGACTTATATTAAGTGCTGTTTCATAATCTTGCATTGCACCCTTAATATCCTTTAAAGATACCTTTAATACACCTCTGTTATTATATGCATAAGCATAACTGCCATCAATTTTTAACGCTGCATTATAGTCTTCCAGAGCGCCGTTTAAGTCATTTGCAATTTGTTTAAGATAACCTCTGTTTAAATACAATTCTTTATCATTAGGTATAACGCTGATTGCATTATCTAAAATACTTATTGCTCCGCTTATGTCTAACTGTTTAAGCCTTAATCCCGCTTGATTTATGTAGGCTCCTGAGTTGCTGATTATGGAGCTGTTTACGGTTACATTTGAACCTGTAACTGGTACAGCAAACGCTGATATTGATATTTCGGCAATTGCTGCCAATAATAAAGCAGCTATATATTTTTTCACGATACGTACTCCTTAGTCCGGTTGGATTTAAGTAAATCTTATCACATAAAAGTTTTTATACAAGTAATATAGTCGGTAATAATTTTTTGATAGGGTAACCTCCATAATCTTTTCTATCGAAATCCATCTGCATCCATATGTCACAAACGTCCTCCGCACTCCGCTCCCTCGCGCTCTCTTACTCGGTCGCGTTGAACGTGTCTTCGGAGTTTGCTTCCGAAAAATGATTTCTTGCGCAAACGTCCTCCGCACTCCGCTCCCTCGCGCTCGAACTCTGATAAGTCTGCCGACTTATGGGAGTTCTCGTCTCCTCTCCAAAACCAAAAACAAACATCAAAATTGCCGATGGGGAGACTCGAACTCCCGACCCACGCATTACGAATGCGTTGCTCTACCAACTGAGCCACATCGGCATACTCTTACATTAACACAAAAATTTTTCTTTGTAATCTACATTCTTTTACGGAATTATGGTAAAATACTACTGAGGTATGAATATGAGAGAAGAATTATTATCTATTATCGAAAAGAACAGCAGAATTGATCTGAAAGAACTTGCTATAAGGCTTGGTGAAGATGAAATCAATGTCGTAAACGAACTTGCCAAACTTGAACAAGAAGGTATAATTTGCGGATATCACACACTTATTAATTGGGAAAAAACAAATATTGAAAAAGTAACCGCACTAATCGAAGTAAAAGTTACTCCGCAAAGAGGGCAAGGCTTTGACCGAATTGCTTCAAGAATCTATAATTATCCGGAAGTTCGCGATGTTTATCTTATCTCCGGCGGTTTTGATTTGTTAGTTACACTGGAAGAAAAATCCCTTAAAGAAATCGCAATGTTTGTCTCAGAAAAACTTTCAACCCTTGATAGTATTCTTAGTACAGGTACTCACTTTATACTTAAAAAATACAAAGACCATGGAACTATTGTTGATAAACAAATTAAAGATGAACGCGAGGTTGTTTCTCCATGACAATTCCTCTAAATGACTCGATAACTAATATCAAACCCTCCGGAATCAGAAAGTTTTTTGATATAGTATCCGAAATGAAAGATGCTATATCTCTCGGCGTCGGAGAACCCGATTTTGACACACCATGGCATATTAGAGAAGAAGGTATCTATGCCCTTGAAAAAGGAAAGACCTTCTACACATCAAATGCCGGATTAAAAGAACTCCGCAAAGAAATCTCAAACTATCAAAAACGACATCAAAATATAATTTATGACCCAAATACAGAAATTTTAGTAACAGTAGGGGGTTCGGAAGCAATAGATATAGGACTCAGAGCGATGGTCAATTCCGACGACGAAGTTATTATCCCGCAGCCTGCTTACGTGTCTTACGAACCTTGTGCAATACTTGCCGGTGCTAAACCGCTAATCATAAACCTAAAACAAGAAAATGATTTTAAGCTGACTCCGGAAGAACTTCAAAATGCAATTACGCCAAAATCAAAAATACTGATTCTTCCGTATCCGAACAATCCAACCGGAGCAATAATGGAACGTGAAGACCTTGAAAAAATTTCTAAAATTATCATAGACAACGATTTGTATGTAATGTCTGATGAAATATACGGTGCGCTGACATATAAAGGTGAACATACTTCTATTGCTTCATTGGAAGGAATGAAAGAACGCACAATTCTTATAAACGGATTTTCAAAAGCATTCGCAATGACAGGTTGGAGGCTTGGTTACGCTTGCGGACCGAAAGAAATTATCAAACAAATGACAAAAATACACCAATTTGCAATAATGTGTGCTCCGACAACAAGTCAATACGCAGCAGTAGAAGCACTAAAAAAAGGTGAAGATGATGTTAAAGAAATGAAAGACGCATACAATCAGCGCAGAAGATTTTTAATTAACGCTTTTAGAGAAATGAATCTCGACTGTTTTGAACCATTCGGAGCGTTTTATGTGTTTCCTTGTATTAAAGAATTTGGCATGACAAGTGAAGAATTTGCAACAAAATTTTTGCAGGAAGAGAAAGTCGCAGCCGTTCCGGGAAGTGCCTTCGGTGAGAGCGGCGAAGGGTACTTAAGAATATCTTACGCCTATTCCATAGAGAATCTGAAAGTTGCAATGGAACGGCTTAAACATTTTATTGAAACCCTGAGACGCCGAAAATGATTCGTTTATAAGGCTATTGTTAATTTTTGTAACAAACATGGGCAATTTTTCCAAATGAAAAAACTTTATATATGTAAGGGGAATTAATAATAACATTTGGAGGATTTAACATGCCAAGACCGATTAGCGAACAGGAATATTTTAACCTAACATTATCCAAAACACCTGAAGTAAAACGAGGCGAGCAACACACCCTCAAAAAAGATGAAAATATATGGACTATTGCTCGTGAAAAACTCGGAAAAAATGCAAGTAAATCAGAACTTCTGGATTATACCTATAAAGTAGCAAAACTTAACGGTTACAAATCCTTAGATGAAATGAATTCATTAAAAGTAAATGAAAAAATATATTTACCGGATATGGGTAAACCGGCTTCAGCAGAACAAAGTGACAAACCGGTTGTTTCTAAAAAACCGGAAAGTAAAGCTCCGAGAACGGAAGTGACAAAACCGACAAAAACACAGGCAAGAACTTCGACTTCTCAAACTAACGAATTCATACCGGTATTTAGCTGGCAAGAGCAAGGTTCATTTTTGCTTGATAACTTTAAAAAGCAGCATGAAGTAAAAGTTCCTTTTGCTCCGGCAGACCAAGTAACCAAAACTTCTAAAAAAGCTCCTGTTGTTAAAGCAGAAGCCGAAAAACCAAGGGAACAAAAATTAACGTTTCCAAAAGGCAGAAATACAGCAGAAGAAGCATTCTATAATATAGCCAAAACTATTATAGAAAATCCGGAACGTAAAAAGTTTTTATTGTCACCAAAAAACAATAATTTGACGAATTCACCACAAAATTATGATACCTATTATATTGACATACCGGATAATAATAATGAAAATAAAATAAGCTTTTTTTTAAAAGTAAACGAAGAAGGTAAGATTACTAAAATGAGCTACAACGCTTTAGTTGATGAAAATAGCGGTTGTTATGATTTTGATATTACACCTGACGGAAAAATAACAGCACCGGATAAAGTTACAGGCGCTTTTCATTCGGATGTTTCATCTGTTGATAAAAAATATTTCAATAAATTAGAAGAATATTGCTTAAAAATGATTAATAGCGGTCATAGAGAAATATTGCCGGAAGAGTTAAATCCGATTGTGCCGGAAGATGAAATTTTGGATGCAATTGAAGGTGAACCCATAAGACCGTTTTCATTTGATTCATTTGTTTCGGATGTACAAGATTTCGTTAGCGGAATATTTTCAAAAATAAAATCTTTTATTTAAATTGTTAAAATGAAAAGAAATAACTACATTAAGTGTTTGCGGAAAAAATTTGTAATGTTTTGCAAGACATCCTAAATGTGTAGTTATTTCTTTTTGCATTAAATATATTTAGTGTGCTAGAATTAGTATAACATTATGTGACGTATATGAGGAGGAGTATGTATGAAAGATAAGACTTTTTTGATGATACCCGGACCTACACCGGTTCCGGAAAGTGTAATGTTAGAAATTGCAAAACATCCGATAGGACACAGAAGCAGTGAATTTTCAAAAGTTTTGCATAATGTTTATGAAAATTTGAAATATGTTTTCAGAACAAAAAATGATGTTTTTGTATATACTTCATCAGGTACAGGTGCAATGTGTGCCGCTTTAGAAAATTTAGTAAACGAAGGAGACCATGTTTTATCACTTGTTCTTGGCAACTTTGGTAATCGCTGGGCAAAAATTGCGGAATCAAGAGGAGCAATAGTTGAAAAAATTGAGGTTTCAACCGGCGAAGTTATTGATCCGGAAGTATTAAGAGCAAAATTAGCCGAAGATAAAGAAAAGAAAATAAAAATAGTAACACTTACACACAGTGAAACTTCAACAGGTGCGGCAAATGATGTAAAAACTCTGTGTTCAATAATAAGAGAACATGGTGCATTATCGGTTGTTGACGGAGTAACTTCTGTTTGCGCAATGGAATGCAATCCGGATGAATGGGGTATTGATGTTCTTGTTTCAGGTTCTCAAAAGGGATTTATGATTCCTCCGGGACTTGCTTTTTTAGTTGCAAACGAACGGGCATGGAAAGTTTATGAAGAATGCAAACACCCAAGCTTTTACTGGGATTGGGCAGCTTATAAAAAATCCGTTCAAGCTGATTCTACTCCGTTTACTCCTGCTGTAAATCTTTTCTGCGGTTTAGATAAAGCTTTAGAAATGATAAAAGAAGATGGTATTGAGAACATGAATGCAAGACACAAACGTCATGCAATGGCTTTAAGAGCTGCAATAAGAGCAATCGGGCTAGAACTTGTTGTAAAAGACGATAAGAATGCAAGTCATTCTATCACTTCTATTTACCCTCCGGAAGGAATTTCTGTTCCTGATATCAGAAAGGTTATAAAAAATGACTTTGACGTATTAGTTGCAAACGGTCAGAATGCGCTTAAAGACAAAATATTCAGAATGGGAACATTAGGATTTGTTTGCGACAGAGATGTTATTTCAGCCGTAGGAGCATTAGAAGCAACCCTTAATAAATTAGGTTACAAATTTGAACTTGGTAAAGGTGTTGCAACTGTTATAAAAGAATTAGCAAAATAAGTGTAAATAATAAATATTTGCGGACAAAGTTAAACTCTGTCCGCATTTTTTTATTTTTCTTTATAATAAAAAGTATTGTAACGCTGATCCACTTTCTTGTTATTTTTAAAGAGTAAATCATCACTATCCAGAGCAATGTGATTTTTATGTGATTCTTGAATACTGCCATTTGATAGTTCTCTATTGTATATACTTACTTGATTATATTTTCCGTAGCTATGAGATTTACCGCCTAAGGGTCTCCAAAAATTTGTACTTTCGCCTTGCTTAACATCTATGTCACAATCTTGACAACCATAAAGCTTCAAGAAAACACCAAGAGGTTTTCCACCTTTTTCTTCAGCTTTATCGAATATTTTACCTTTATTTAATCCAAATACAGAAGTTCTTTGAATATGCTTATTATCCATATCAACGGTTGCGTTATTAGCTTCATCTTGTTCTTCATATCTGAGAATCAAACCGTTTTTTAACTTTACGACGTATTCTTTATACTGCTCAAATACTCCCTTGTTGTTAGTACGCT
>CADBPN010000169.1 GCA_902796585.1 uncultured bacterium | reverse complement strand
GCGTGATGCTTTAATTTTGCAATATATTTATCTTACAAAATATGTAGTAGGACGTGTTAAGGTTGCCCTTCCGCCGACATTTTCGTTTGAAGACATTTCAAGTTACGGTGTAGAAGGGTTAATTGATGCAGTTGAAAAGTTTTCACCAAAAATGGGTGCCAGATTCGAAACCTATGCTCTTGTGAGAATCAGAGGTAACATTATTGATAAAATTCGTTCTCAAGATTTTCTGCCAAGAAGCATCAGAAGAAAAATTAAAGATGTAAAAGAAGCTCAGGAAGAATTAAAGAGAACTTTTGGAAGAAATGCAACTAATACCGAAATCGCCAACTATCTCGGTATAGAAAAAGAAAAAGTTGAACAAATACTATCTGAAGATACAACCGTTACTTCAATTTATGATAAAAAAGGCGCTTCAGATGGTGATATAGAGATTATTGATACAATAGAAGATTCAAACACATTGGATCCTCATGAAAAACTTGCGGAAAAAAACGCTAAGACCGAGTTGGAGGAAGCTTTGAGAAGATTACCTGAAAGAGAAAGAACTATAATGGTTCTTTATTACCATGAAAATATGACTTTAAAAGAAATTGGCGAAGCGATTAACGTTTCTGAATCCAGAATCTCTCAATTGCATGCTCAAGCAATTATGAAGCTTAAAAACTTACTTAGTGAAAATCGTTCTGAAAGACTTAAAAGGAGTATTATTTAGTATTTTTTGCTAATTAGTGCGTTATGTGCACAGTTTTCGATTTTGTCGTTGAGATTTTCTAATTTTTCTCCCAGAGCAAGTTCTAATAAATAATCTGCAAAATGCGGATTTTTGGGTAAAAATGAGCCATGCATATATGTGCCGAAAACATTTTTATATCGGGCGCCCTCTGATTTATCTGTACCGTTATTACCGTTTCCTGTCGTGACATTTCCTATTGGTTTGGTATCACCTTTTAGATAAGTTAATCCGCTATGATTTTCAAAACCAACCAATGTATTCGGTTCAACAATATCTGTTTGTACGGTTACATTTCCAATAAATCTCTTATTCCCGGCAACTGTATAGGCATCTAATAAGCTTATACCCATTAGCTTATCACCGTTATGCGGTTGATAATAATGCCCGAATAGTTGATATCCGCCGCAAATCCCCAGAAATACCGCACCCCTGTCACGTTCTTGTGTAAGAAATTTTTTTTGAAACTGTAGTTCTTTGGAAACTTCGATTTGTTGTAAATCTTGTCCTCCGCCGATAAAATAAATATCGTGTTCTTTTATAACATCGCCGGGATTAATTTCATCTACTATAACATCAATATTACGCCATTTTGCGCGCATTTTTAATGTTAAAACATTTCCTCCATCGCCGTATATATTTAAAAGTTTAGGATATAAATGTGCAATTTTTAACTGTTTCATTTATCCTGCCTCTACCAATGTTTTTATTATTTTTGTTGATTTTTGGCGCTTATTTGTATGAGTTTTTATATATTCGTCTAACAAATCAAAACAAACCTGGCAAACTTTTTCTGTTGCTTTTTTGTCATAATCGCTTTCATAGTTGAAATCAAACTGGAGCATTGCTTGTAAAAAATCTCTTATTTTAGAATGCATTTTTAAGTTAACCCCAAGCGCTTCGTTACACTCTTTGCAAATAACTCCGCCCATTTGAGAAGAAAAGAACATGTTTTCATCTAAAATCCTCTCGCCGCAGCATAAGCAAGTATCAAGTTCTACGCAAAATCCCATTATCAATAGAATTTTTAATTGAAATTTTATTGAAGCAATAAGCATATCTTTTTTTTCTTCTGATTCCGAAATTTTATTCAATGCTTTATATAAAAGTTCATATATTTCTTTAGAAGCGGATTCTGAGCCTTCGCCAAAATTCATGACAACCTCTGAAATATAAGAAGATAGCATCAATTTATCAAAATTTTCACGCGTTTTTCTAAAGTGATTTATTGTTTGTGCTTGTAAAATTGTATCCATTGAACGACCTTTTAATAATTGAAGTGTGTTTGCGACAATAGAATCCATTCTTGCACCAAGTTTGCTTTTCGGTTTTTTTATACCCTTGGCGACTCCCTTTATTAGGCCATTATCTTTTGAGTACATTACTACAATTTTGTCCGCATCATTAAGATTGTATGATTTTAAATTAATTGCATCTGTTACGTAATTATTCATAATATGCTTTTGTTCCTTGATATACCCCTCTAAAGATTTTTTCTAATTCCTGAGGATCTACAGATTGTTCTAAAGCTTCTTCTTGGGTAATACAACCTTTTTCAGTAAGTAATGCTAAAGATGAGTTCATTGAAATCATATTATCAATAGTATTATCTCTAAGGAGTTCGTATATTTCTTCTGAATTGTCTTTATGTATATAGTCTTTTATTGTCGGAGTTACTACCATTATTTCGCAAGCCGGAAAACGTTTTTTCTGCGCTTCTGAATAAACTAATTTTTGAGCAATTGTTGCTCTTAATGTTTCCGATAACTGTTTTCTTATTATGAAACGATTTGATTCTTCAAACATGTTAACAATTCTGTTTATTGTTTGCACCGCATCGTTTGTGTGCAGAGTAGAAAGAACCAAATGACCTGTTTCTGAAGCTTTCAGTGCAGCTTCCATTGTTTCTTTGTCTCGGATTTCTCCTATAAATATAACATCAGGGTCTTGTCTCAATGCGTATTTTATACCATCAGAAAAAGATTTTGTATCTACTCCTACTTGTCTTTGCGAAATAATACTTCTTTTACACGAAAATACATACTCAATCGGATCTTCAATTGTTACAATATGTTTTGAATTTGTTGCATTGATTTGATCAATAAGAGAGGCTATGGTTGTTGATTTACCGCTTCCGGTAGGCCCTGTTACCAAAATAATGCCGTTTTGGTACTGAATTATTTTGCTTAATATTTCCGGCAAAGAAAGTTCCTGCAATTTAGGGATTGTATACGAAATATTACGTATAACCAATGCCGGTTGACCGATTTGTCTGTTATAGTTAACGCGAAATCTGGAGCAGCCTCGAATTTCGTACATAAAATCAACATCACACCTTGTTAAAATTTCATCACGAATTGCAGTCGGCGCAATTTCCAATATAGCTCTATCTAAGTCTTCTTTTGTTAGCGGCTGCATTGTGGTCTTCATAATAAAACCGTTTTTTCTTACATAAGGAGAATGCCCTACCTTTAAGTGTTCATCCGATGCTCCCATCGATACAGCGCTTTTTAAAAACTGAATAATATTGAATATCTGTTCTTCCGGCATATACTCCCCCTCCCTTATTATCCTAACATTTTAAAAATAATTTGACAATATAAACCAAAAAAAGATGACTTTTTAAGTCATCTTTTTTAAATCTCTAACAAGTGAAACTGCAGCCTCCGCCGGAGAAGCTTGAACCTCCGCAGGATGATGAAGCGATACTTCCTGATGTTTCACCACCACCGTATGCAATAGATCCCGATGTTTCACCACCACAATATGCGATAGCACCTGTAGATTCTGCACTTTCACAGAATGCCATTATTGCTGCATCTGAAGGCTCGCCAAAAAAGCTGCAAGTATCAGAGTAATCACCATCGGATGATAATAAACTTGTATTACTAGAAATCAAACCGCCTTGTTTTTGGCCTTGAGAACCAATAATAACAGATGCTGCTGTTTGTGAGTTTTGATTATTTGCTGAACAATATGCTGCTAACATTTTAAATATCCTTCTTTCTATTACTTACATATATACAAAGTAAAAATAAAATTCCTAATTTCACAACTTAAAAATATCTTTACAAATGTTTACAAAATAAATGTGTGTTATATTCACTAATTTTCCACTCCTAAATATATCAGGATTTATGTGATTGATTCAGATTAGTTAAGCGCATTCTTTAAATTTATATTGAGATGGTATATAATAATAATATATGTATATCGTTAAAAATTTAAAAGATTATCAACTATCTCACAAACAAAGGATTTTTGCGGGATACTTAAAGGACAATGTAGATTCGTATGTTTGTTATGAAAAAATAACAAATCGTAATGCTATGCGTAATTATTTTGCTCCGACAAATGATATTATAGAGTATACTACTGCGATGGCAGAATCACCGGAATATATTCGCAGGGCATTTGTAAGTTAAATCTTTATATGCTATTCTCTTATTGTAAGAGGTTTTGCATGAAGAAGATTTTATCATTACTAATAGTGTTTATATTTATTGCAATGCCGGTTTTTGCAAAAAAAACCGTTGATGAGCATTATATCAATTTCTCCGGTAAAAAATACAGACTTTTGTATAGTTCAAAAAATCCGGAAACAGGAGGTTATTTAAATGAATATTATACGCGTGGAGAGAGTTACAATCTTTGGTCTGAATTAGTCGGAATACATCATTTCCCCAATGCTTATTCTCCGATAGATCAAGTTAAAGCCTTCAGAGAGTATTTAGGGACACTAAATTGTCCCAGTGCATTGACATTTGATGATAAAAATAATACTGCAATAATTGATTTTATAATGATAAGTCCTCTTAAAAATTCTACAGTAATAGAATTTAATGTATTTAAGTATGAAAAATCAAAAAAATGCGGTTCTGTAGCATTACAATATGCAAAAAGATATCAAACCGTTACGGCATTTCAATTAGAGGATGTGAAGAGAGATATCGAAAAATCCCGAAAAAAGATTTTAAAAGCAGTAAAAAAATACGAAATTCCTTATATTGTAACGGAAGAAATTGATAAGTGCAAGATAGAGACTCCGGTTGAGACAGTACCGGAAGTTAAGAAAGAAGAAATCAAACAAAAAACTGACATTCCTGTTGAAAGTGTTAAAGACGAAGCTTCTGTTGAATCGAATTCAGTAGAAAAAGTTGATACAGAAGTAAAATATTCTGATAACAATGCTGAAATTAAAGAAGAAGTAAAAAATACTAAAGAACTAAAAAAAGAAGAAGATAATGTTGTTCCGGTAACAGATAAAGTCGAAAAACCCGAAAAACAAATTAATGAACCGGAAAAATTAAAAGCAGAAGTTAATGAAGAATCTAAAAAAGAGTCTGGAGAAGAAGTAAAACAAGAAATCTTAAATAATGCAAATTCTGTTGAAGAGAAATCGGAAAATATTCTTCAAAAAACAGATGCAAATAAAGAACAAGATACTGAAATAAAAGAAGCAAAAAATGAACCAAAAGAGCAGGCAAAACCTGTAAAACCAAAAGAGGATATAGTTAAAGAATCGGAAAAAACTATGCAATCGGACAAAGATGAAGTAGCTCCTATTCCTCAAGAACTAATTAATCCGAAAAAAAATAAAGCAAAAAATAAAAAACAAAAGCATCAAAAATTTTATATGATTATTGATGATAAAGAAGAATATTTAGCTAAACCGTTAACAAAGAAAGAATATAAACAGATAAGAAAAGAAGCTAAATTAAGCAAGAAACCTTATACAGTAGTAAATGATAAAGATTCTTATATAGCCAAACCGTTATCAAAAAAGGAAATAAAGGCACAAGTAAAAGCTGCAAAGAAAAGAGCAAAAGAAGCTTCCCGAAAACTTCATGAATCTTTATAAAAACTAGTGTTACAGATAATTTTATGTTAGCCTTGTTATATGGCAATTTATCTTGATGCGGGCACAACTTATTCAAAAATTATTTCAGATTCGGAACTTTTTAATAATGAATATTTAGTGAAAGTTTCGAATGAAAAGTACTTTTATATTTTGCCATCTAAAATAATAAAGAATCAAAATATCATTCCGTCTAAATCGTGTGGTCATATGACCAATGCAGATGAAAATGAAATAATTGCTCTAGCAAACGGAGCAAAAAAACACAATTTGTCATCTGATGCGACAATTCTTGACCTGGGAAGCAGAGATGCAAAATGGATAAAATTTAAAAACTCAAAATTTCACGATATGGATTGGAATACATCTTGTGCAAGTTCAACCGGTGCAACAATAGAAATGCTTATGAAGTTCTACGATGTAAGAACGGAGGCTCTAAAATTTAACGATGAAAAATTTGCCGTAACATGCGGGATTTTTGGAATTGAAAAGATAATGGATTCGATATCATCAGGGGAAAAACCGGAAGATGCAATATCAAAATTTGTGCATGGTATAGCTTTTAATGCTTGGAATTTTGCCAAAAAACCGGAAGTTATATACTTATCTGGAGGTTTTTGCGAAAATAATTGTTTTGTTGAATCGCTTTCCAAGTATTGCAAAGTTATTAAACTTGGCAGGTTTATTTTATGCGAAGGTCTTTATTAAAGGAGTTAAGATTGTCGAATAATATAGGTAATATTCATTCAATTGAAACATGCGGTACTGTTGATGGTCCCGGAATAAGGTTTGTAGTTTTTACTCAAGGATGTCCCATGAGATGTTTATATTGTCACAATCCGGATAGTTGGGAATATATACCAAAATATCAAATGACTGTTGAAGAAATTCTTAATAAGTATAATGGAGTAAAAGAATTTTGTACCGGTGGAATAACCGTAACAGGAGGCGAACCTCTTGTTCAAATAGACTTTGTTACGGAGCTGTTTAAAGAGGCTGCAAAAACTGGTGTTCATACAACTCTTGATACATCCGGCATTCTTTTTGATAAAAATAATACAACAAAAATGGATGAGCTTATAAAATATACAAAGCTTGTAATGTTGGATATAAAACATATCAATGAAGATGAACATAAAAGATTAACAGGTCATTCAAATAAAGCTGTGCTGGATTTTGCAAAATATTTATCGGAAAAACAAATTCCTGTTTGGATAAGGCATGTTGTCGTTCCCGGTATTACATATAATGAAAAATATTTAAAAGAATTGGGCGAATTCATAGGAACATTAAAAAATGTTAAGGCTTTAGATACACTCCCTTATCATAATATGGCAATCCCAAAATACAAAAACTTAGGGATAGATTATCCACTGAAGGATACAAAACCGCTTTCAAAAGAAGAAGCTATAAATGCAAGAAATATTATTTTAGAAGGATATAAAAATTTAAAGGTTAATATTTGATGATAAAGGATTTGTTTTACAATATATGCAGAAATAAAAATCTTTTAATGTTGTTTTCGGCATTTATCTATATAATATCAGTTTTATCTGCTTTAAATAATTGCGTTATTTGTGTTTCTGTTATTTTAACCATAATCTTTATTTATCTAATGTTAAAGAATATTTTGCCTGTAAAAACGGCTGTTGTATGGATTGTAATTTTTTATCTGGGAATCGTTAACACTGTTTTTAGGTTAAAAGACACTGACGATCTTCTAAATCTTGCACCAAGAAATGCGACGATTTACGGAAAAATTATTTCTATTCCGCAAAATAAAGATAAAGTAAAACAAAGTTTTTTCTTCAAAGTTGACAAAATTGAGTATGACTCTTTAGTAAAAGAATTTGATAATGAAAAGACACTTGTTACATTAAATTCTGAAAAAAAATTTAATCTTTATGATTCTTATAAAATTAGAGGTAGACTTTCGACTCCCTTTAAAGCGGGAAATCCTTCTCAATTCGATTACGGAAATTATTTAAGAAATTTTTCAACTTATGCTGTTTTTTACGGTAAAAATCCTTACGGTTGGGAAGGAAATGAAGAATGCTTTGAAAAATCAGATGCGAAATTAAAACCGTATGAAAAATTTTTGCAAGGGATTAATAATTACAGAGAGCGAGTAATTCAAATTCATTCAAATTATTTAAAGTCTCCTAATTTAGAAATTCTTGGCGGTATCGTATTTGGTGACGATGCGGTTACCCCGCCTAAAGATATAAAGCAATCTTTTATTAATTCAGGTTTACTTCATATTCTTGCGGCATCAGGCATGAATGTTGCATTTATATTTTCATTTTTCTTTTTTATACTTAATCTGATAAGAATTGATTATAAAATTAATATATGTATTTGTATGCTTGCAGTAATCACATACGTACTTATGACAGGAATGGGGGCTTCTGTGCTCAGAGCCGGATTAATGCTCTTATTTGTATTAATCGGTAAATTGGTTGATAGAGATGCTCACAGTATATCTTTATTGTCATTTGTAGCATTGCTTTTATTGATTTATAATCCGATGTTATTGAATGATGTAGGATTTCAGCTTTCTTTTATCGTGACATTCGGACTTCTAATAGTTACACCCTATTTAACAAGGTACAGTAATCGGTTTATAAACTGGATAGTCGGTACTATTTCTATTCCTATAATTGCACAACTTTGGGTTATGCCGATTCAGATATACTATTTTAACAATATTAGTCTTTATTCGGTATTTGCAAATATTATGAGCGTTCCAATACTTTCAGTAATAAGTTTTGGAGGTTTTATCAGCTCTCTTTTGTGCGGAATTCCGCATGCATCGCATTTTATATGCAGACTTTTTGATTTATTCCTCAATCCTTTGATTTCAATGTTGGTAAATATTTCTGATTTTTGGGGTAAACTTCCTTACTCTGCAATTCAAACAACTCACCCAAATGTATTTCAAATACTCTTATATTACGGCTTGTTATTTTGTTTAATCGGATTTATTGATAAAAACATAAGAAGTAATTATTCAAAACTATTAAAGATTGTAACTTCCGTATTTTTGCTAATTTTATGTATTTCTATGGTTCAAATAAAAAATACTAATTTAGAAATAACCGCTTTTGATGTCGGGAATGCTGATTCGTTTCTGATTAAAACACCAAAAAATGAATATATAATGATTGATACCGGTAAAAACGGATATAATGGCGGCAAGTCGCAAGCGGAAATGATAATTCTAAAATATTTTAAAGATACAGGTATTAAAAACATAGATACCTTAATTGTTACACATTTTGATAACGATCATTGCGGAGGAACCGCAGATTTAATAGAAAATCTTAATATCAAAAATTTATATGTAAATTCTTTAAATCATGATTCAAAAGCTGCAAAAGAAATTTATGCAAAAGCAAGAGATAAAAATGTAAATTTAATTGAGGCTCAAAATAATCAAGAGATTGTAAATTCACAAGGATTTTTTATTAAAAATTATATTGTAAAAGATGTCGCAGGAATTGGCGATAATGAGAGTTCTATTGTAACACTATTAACGTGTGGCGATTTTACGGCTTTATTTACAGGTGATGCCGGCATAGGTACGTTTGAAAAAATCAAAAAAGATATTCCCAGAAATTTAACCTTGTTAAAGGTTGGACATCATGGTGCTTCCGGAGTCGTAAACAAAGAAATGATTGATTATTTAAATCCGCAAATATCATTAATTTCAACAGGCGAAAATAAATTTGGTCATCCATCAATGTATACTATTGAGACATTGAAAAATACTCAAATATTAAGAACAGATATTAATAATTCAATCAAACTTGTAATTAAACCGAATAATTATAAGATTTATACCTATAATTCATTAAAAAGAAAGTTCGTTAAATTATAATTTAGCACTTCCTTCTGTCTGTATTTTTGAAAGTACTTGTTTTGCGCCGTCATAATTTCTGCATAATTGAATTACAAACTCTATAGAGGCCTTATCTTGCTTTATGGCATCTTTTAATTTATAGATTTCAGCTAATTGTAATTCTTTTGTGTCTCCGTTGCCAAACAGATATTTATTCAATAATTCTTGAGATTCTCTGTCCAAACCGATTATACCGTTCTTAAATGCAAACCAATTGTAAAAATGGTATAAAAAGTAATATTTATTAATTTCACCTTCCGAAATAATGAACATTTCTTCTGTTTTAAGACTTAGTTTTTTTTCGGCAGAAAGTGATAAATACATAGCTTTTGTTCCTTTCGCCGGAAGTATAAATCCTTCATTTTCACCGATTGCATTTAATATTTTAGATGCATTAGAAATGCGATAAACTTTAGTACCGTTTGATTCAATATATTTTAAAAGTTTTTCAGGCGAATAATCACACTGTTTTAATATGAGCGATATTTTTTCTTCAAGATTTTTCTTTTCTGTATCGGCTAGTGATTCTAATTCTATTGTGCAGCCTTGTCCATAATGTCTTTTTCTTTTAGAACTGCTCTTTGCGCCAATAGTTTTTGAGAGTCTTAATCTCAAAAACTTTTCTTGTAATGAAAAAATCTTATATAAAATAGTTTTAGCTAATTGCATTTTTCTTATCTTCTTCTTTTTTTCTTTCTTCAACTCTATTTTGAGCTATCTTTTTGACAGTTATGCTCATTGGCTTAAGTGTGATATACTTTTCTGCATCACTAGGAGAAAGAGTTTTTACAATATAATTATACCCCGCAATACTTGCATGCCAACCGGCAAGTTCAGATGGCTTTGTTGTTGTTATAACAGAATCCAGTCTTGATAAGAAACTTGAAGCAGAAGATTCTCCTACACAGAATTTTGCAAATTCTTTCTTTGGATACATATCCATTGCGATAGAAAGAGGAATCCCGCCTCTCACACTTCGTTTAATCTCTGTTATATCAGCATGAGGACGTTTTGCAATTTTACCGTTTAGAGTTAATTGTTCCTGATTTTTACATTCTTGAGTAACTTTTTTCGGTTTTGTTGTTACTTTATCTATTTGTTGTTCAGGTTTATCATCAACATCAGATTCAATAAATGAAGTAATTTCATCAGAAAAAGAAGTTATATTTTTTTTGTTTTGGTTATTTGTATTTTTTAAATTGTTGTTTTTATTATTTGTATTGTTAATTGATAATTTTTCTTCTATGTATTTTTGTGTCTTTTGAATACTGTCTGATAATTTTGCTGTTTCTTCGGGAGTATGTGATTTTGAATATTCTTTTATGTATTCATTTATACTGTCTTGCATAACTTGTTTTACTTCTGATACATCACCGTATTTTTCTTCATTTGCAAGAAATTCTTCAACAAAAGCTGCTTTCGCTTCTTCTGACATATTTTTATTCAATGTAGCACCGGCTCCGATACCACCGGCAATTTGTGTATAATATCCATTTTCTTCTAAAAAGTGATATTTACCGGAGGAACGTGATTCGTCATAACTTTGGCTGAATGCCTTAACTCCGTTTTCTGACATTTCGGATACAGAAGCTGTTGTCATTCCTCGAACTGCTTCATTAGTTGGTTTATCTCCTCTTTCACAGAATTTTTCGATTATGTTTGCTTGATTATCGAATGTCATTACTTCATCCGCAACTCTCATTCTTTCTGCTGCGGAAATTCTTGAATCCAGTAATGCTTTTGTTCCCCAAGCTAATTGTTTAGATGATACAGATAGAAGTCCTAAAAATGCACTTTCAGGATCTTGAGTCATTTGTAATTGTAATAATCTTAATTTTTCAGCCTTATCTTTAGCTTTATCTATTAACCTTTGTCTGTGTGTTTTTACATCTCCTTCGAGTCCCTTAAGTTTTTCATTCTCAAAACAGGAGATTTTATCAGCCAAGGCGTTGTACATTTTTCCAACTATACCGAACTTTTCTTCTCTTGATTTATCTTTAAGATTTTTATCTTTTATTTCAGCATTAACATCACCGGCTAAATCTAATACATCTTGAGCTTCTACTATGTTACCATGCGACTGATCTGCTTGATAAACATCTAACATTTGGTTAATAACAGTGTTTGGATTAGTTCCTTTTGAAACTCCGTATTTATCTTTCACATTAACAGCTGACTCAACGATTTGAGCAAAACCTTGCCATAATGTTAATTTTTCTTCATTTGTTAAATTGTTGTATTCTTCAGGAGTCATGCAAGTGTATTTAAGCAATCTTGATAAAATTTCTGCAGCTTGTAATCCTGTATTTTGGCATCTTTGTAATATTACATCTTGGTAGCGTTTAATCTGCATTTCTGTTTCAAATGCATCTTTTTTACCTTTTATTTCTAATTTATCAACCGGCTTTTCTCCATCAAAACTTAATATGGCATTATTAGAAGACGTTGAAGACACAATTTGACTTCCTTTGTCGCTGTCATCAACAAATCTTAAAACTTTATTTGCTATGTTTGCTATCGTGTTAAAAATGGCCATACCTTTTCCTCGTTATATATATAAAGTATTTTTGTTATAAAAAATTGCCTTTATGTAAACAATTGTTAAGAAAATATTTTTCTTATTGCATAATTTATTTCAAAAATACTATTTATTGACCACCTTTGACAAATATGTTATAATTCACTCGTGTTTAGGGGAATTTAAGAATATCATTTGAATAAAGGGGTAAATTAATGGTAAAAAAGGTGTTAGAAAGTACAGTTGATGAAGAATTTGAAGCTTTGTTGAAGAAGTATGATTACAGTTTTAAACGCGGAGATATTGTAAAGGGAGTTGTATGCGGGTATGAATCAGACGGGGCAATGGTAGATATAGGTTCAAAGAGTACTGCATTTGTTCCTCCTTATGAAGTTTCTTCTGATAAGAAAGCAAAAGTCGAAGATGTGTTAGAAAAAAATACGGAATACGAATTTTTAATAACCCAAGATTGTGATGAAAACGGCAAGTTCACTCTTTCTTATAAAAAAGTTGCAGCAGCTCATACTTGGACTGAATTAGAGAAAGTTAAAGAAGCTGATGAAACAATCTTTGCTGTAGTTTCTCAAATTGTAAAAGGTGGAATAGTTGCGGATGTTTCAGGGGTACAAGGCTTTATCCCGCAAGGACAGTTATGTGCAAGAGAAACAGTTTGCAATCCAGGAGATAAGATAGAAGTTAAAATTTTAACGCTTGATAAAGCGCAAAATAATTTGATATTATCTAACAAAAAAGTTTACGAAAGCAATATGGCTGAAACAAGAAAAAATGTATTCGCACAAATAGAAGTAGGTCAGGTTGTAAAAGGTGAAGTAGTAAGAATAACCGATTTTGGTGCAT
>CADBPN010000168.1 GCA_902796585.1 uncultured bacterium | reverse complement strand
CGTTCGCGCAAAGGATTCAATCTTGGGAATGTCAAAAAAGACAGGTATATCAAGAAGCAATCTTTATGCAATTTTTAACGGAGAACAGCAACCGCAACTATCAACTGCTTTGAAAATAATAAAAGAATTAGGCTATACGCTCAAAGTTGCATAATTCGTGGGTTCGGGTTTTACATTCTCAAAATACGTGTTCTTTCTTCTCAAGTCGACTGTTATTTTACAGGGTTTACCTAACCTATAGGCTTTCATTTAAAAAGCTAACTAATCTTTATTTTGCATTTATTTTCTGCAAAAATCCATAACTAATACTCTGGGAGTTGCATAAGAAGCTCCCATTTGTTTTTTTGAATATTCTATATTAGATTTTTGAGAAACCTGTGCTTGAGTAAAAGATGTAGTTCGTCCGCCATCTATACTATATCCTTTTGAAGTTTTATTTATTATTAGTTCATCATTATAAAATCTTTTAATAAGACTATTATTTCCGGAATAATATTTTATATTATTTCCATCCGTAGAACCAACACATATAGAGTTATCTGCAAGAGATAAAATATTAAATCTAAACGGACCATCATTAGGAGAACTTATGTATAACTGAGTTCCTTTAGCATTAAGTGAATCTAGAACCTCCAGAATATCCGCAATTCCACCCATTTTAATTGGTACAAAATCATCATTACAAAAAGTTATATCAGGGTTATTTTTAAAAAATCTTTTTAATTCTTTAGTTTTTTCAGCAATATTATCTTTGTTTACATTGATTTTAGTTATTGCAGAAAGTACATCAAAATCAACAGATAATCCTATAGAAATGTTAGCTGCATCATACTTTTTATTGTTATTAACCAAATTATTAAATAAATTTTCTTTGATTGATTTGTTTTGGATGTTATATATATGAAAACTTTTTCGCTCAACATTATATTCAGGCAATCCTTTTTCAATAATATCTGCAACAATTTCACCGTGTGAAACGTCAGGGATGTTGTCATCATTTATAAAAACTTCTTTTTTATCGAAATCATCTAATACAAGAATATTTCCTTTTTTTGGAGATTCTTTATTTGCACAACAGCACGTTAATAATAATCCAAACAAGAGGTTTGCTAAATTTTTAATATTAAGAATTTTATTCATAAAAGAACAAAAAACTATAAATTTTTTTTTTGCTAACACCGGTCAAAAAATTTTTTTACAAGTTTTTATGTATATATGAATATAAGATTTAATACAATTTCCTTTTGTGGAATTCCAATAAAAACAACAGGGGTAAAACCTATTACAAAATGTGCTCAAAGTGTTATTTGTGATACAGTAAGTTTTCAAAACGCAAAAGCAGAGAAGGGCGTTTTAGATGAATATATTTTAGGTTTGGTAAATAAAATAGGTGAATTATTTGAAGCCGCTCACAGTCTAACAAAAATAGCCGCCAAGTCCTGTTTAACGGTGACTAAAATTAAGAACGGGTATCCTAATAAGAAAATCGGTATCCCCGGTTCAAGGATTTTTGAATTTATAAAGATAGGTCCTAACGGTGAAGATATTTCAATAAACTACAGGATAGATCACAAAATTAAGAAAGCAATCATTATTATAGACGACAAACAATATATAATAAATCCCAATGGACAAATTGCCAAAAATCCGTCAATGAGATTTATAGGAAATAAGAATATACGCGAAAAAGGAGAAGTTGTTCAGTATTATACACAAGATGAAATTGATAAACTAAATATAGAAAATCAGCTCTACTCTTTAAGAGCAGAGCTAGAGAAGTACATATCATATATAAACTCAGAAAACAGTAAACTTTTGCAGTTTAGAGAAAGGCATGCTGATTCTGTTCCCGGAAATGTTGATAAATATAAAAATTTAATTGATTCCGTTACGCAAAAATTTGTCTTTTTTAAAACTCATATAAACAAATTATCCCAAAGAGCATTAGATAAAGATGCTTTTAGAATTTTAAATAAAATTAAAACATTTCGTTCTCAAAATTCAGTCTTATTAAAGCATATAACTCCGGACGACCGCTCTCTATTTTTGATATATTCTAAAATTAATAAACAAAAGGCAATTAAAATATATGCAATGAACTATAATAACAAGACTGTAAATGAAAGTTATTTAATATATAATAATAAACTTGCTAAATATTTTCCCCAAAAACCAAACGACAGACCAAATCATCTTGACTATGACTTCCATTATTATACTCAGGAAGAAATTGATAACTCAAAATTAGAATCATATTTAAAGATTATAGACAAGCGTTTAGACGAAATTAATGCAAATCTAAAACGAGGGATAGAAGATCGTAGATTGCAAAACAACAGAAACCGTTAATTAAGCAAAAAAAAGCCTGATGTTTAAGTCAGGCGCGAATAGATAAGTAAGTTTTGGGGGAATTTAATTAGTAAGTAAGATTAAGATTGGTATTATTACAATAAATTTTTGTTTCCGTTCCTAATATATTATTGTTTGGCTCGGGAAATGAATTGAACTCTGGATTTTAAATCCATTGCAAATAATCTCATTTCATCGACCAAAACGTATGATTTGTCTTCTTCAGGGTTTTCATTTACGTAAAATTCTTTTGAAATGTTTGTTGCCATTGCGTTAATGTTGTACTGTTGTAATAATGCCATCTTAATTACCTCTTTCTGTCCTAAAAAGGACGTTTTTACCTAGACCTTTTGATAATTGGTATCAAAAAGGACGTTTTTACCTGTGCCCGAAAAGAATTTTTAACTTAGGCGTTTTTACTCAAGCCTTTAAAATATCTTATTTTAAAGGATAAAGTAATTTAACCCGCATCTGATTTCATCTTTACGGACTCAACTTACTGTTTTTTCTTTTTTTTTACTCTCTTAGATTTGTCTTACATATATATAAAGTATATTTAAAATTCGAAATTTCACAAAAGAACATCTTTGTTACAAAACTTAACATTCAACACTTAAGTATTTATTGCCGTCATCTCTCGAAATGCTTATAAATATTAGATTTTGCTTTTTAAATGTAAAGTTTTGTAAATATTTTCTTAAAAAAGCTAAAGTTTTTAGAATTTATGCCGATATACATTATATATCATATAAGAGGTGTGTTTATGTCTAATTTTACAGTAAACGGAGTATATTCATACACAAGCGCAAATATATATTCGTATTTGGGCAGAGTTCCTTCGAATGAGACAACATTGAAGAGAGCTTTTGATGAATTCAATATTACGCCGACAGGTAAGAAGGATGACTTACGAAAATTAGAAAGCGCAATGTATGCGGAGTACTCTGAGCAAGTACAACAGCAAATTGCAAATCAAAATAATGAAAAAGTAGTTCCTTGGGCCGGTTTATGTGCTCAAATAGGTATAAGAGCGACCGGTGACTATGAAAAAGATTATGCGGCATTTAACGATGCTATAAAATTATTGAGTCAGAGCGCGATAGATGGTCAGGCAATGACGTACTTTGCCGGATTAAGAAGCGAAGCACAGAAAGTATTCGGAATGGCAAATCCAAATCAAGAAAATCAGCAAGTAATGTCATACTATGATTTCCAGACTCAATACATATATTAAGAAAGGGAGTATGAATATCAAATTTGGCGCAGTCTT
>CADBPN010000167.1 GCA_902796585.1 uncultured bacterium | reverse complement strand
GTTGATTTTCCATTTTCAATTTTTCTTTTTCCATTTTCCATTTTCCACTTTCCATTTTCCATTCTAATAACTACTTACTTTCTGTTATGTTTGGATTAAATTATTACATTCTATTTGTAACAATTCGAAACAAAAATTGACAAAATATTTCATACTGCTTGTAATTAATTTTTGTTTTGTTTATTATTGTTTTATATGTACAGTAGTCAAAATATAAGGAATAGCAAAAATGAATCCGATAATTGAAAAATTAGAATCTGAATACACAACAAGAGAACTTCCTGAAATCAACACAGGTGATACGGTTCGTGTATCAGTAAAAATCGTTGAAGGTAACAAAGAAAGATTACAGGCTTACGAAGGTACTGTAATTGCACAACATGGTTCAGGAATCAACAAGACAATTACTGTCAGAAAAGTATTCCAAGGTGTTGGTGTAGAACGTGTATTCTTAGTATATTCTCCACGTATTGATAAAATCACTGTTCAAAGAAAAGGTGATGTAAAACGTGCTAAATTATATTATTTAAGAGAACGTTCCGGTAAAGCAACCAGAATTAAGGAAAAAATTGAAAAAAGATAAGCTGCATATTCACTGGTACCCTGGGCATATTGCCAAAGCGGAACGTCAGCTTAAAGAAAAATTAAGTCTTGTTGACGTGGTAATTGAGGTACGTGACAGCAGAATACCGTTATCAAGCAGTTATAATGACATAAAGAAGCTTTTGGGTGAAAAACCAAGGCTTCTTTTGTTGAATAAAGCAGATTTAGTGGATAAATCGGAGCTTAATAACTGGATTAAATATTTGCAAGAAACAACCGGTTGTGAGGTTATTGTAACAGAAGCAAAGGGCAGTAAAGATTTGAACCAAGTTATTAAATCTTCCGTTGAATTAGCTGAACCCAAAATTCAAGCATTAATGGCAAAAGGATTATTAAGAAGACCTGCAAGGGCAATGGTTGTGGGTATGCCGAATGTAGGTAAATCCAGCGTTATAAACAAATTGACAAAATCGTCAAAAACAAAAATCGGTGCAAAGGCAGGAGTTACAAGGCAGCAGCAGTGGGTTAGGATTAATCCCAAGCTGGAACTTTTAGATACTCCCGGAATTATTCCTACTAGGCAAGATGACCAAGAACAGGCAGTAAAACTTGCGTTTGTCAGCTCTGTATCCGAAAATGCCTATTCGCCGGAACCGGTCGCAAAAGCATTGTTAGAAATGCTTTTGGAAAGTAAGCATGCTGATTTTGTCATGGATTACTATAAGACGGAAACCCCGACTCTTGAAAATATTGCGCTATCAAGAAACTGGATTGTAAAAGGTGAAAATCCGGATACGGAACGTACAGCTATATATGTATTAAAAGATTTTAGAGAAGGCAGATTGGGGAAAATAATATTAGATAAAATTCCTCAAGGGTAAATATTATTTTATATTTTACGTTCAACTTTTTGAATGATTCAAATATTTGGAATCTAAGTTATGATTAAACTATGAGTTTAGTGTCAAATTTTGCGGGCGGTATTTCGCCTTTACAAATCGGAAAAGAGTTTCAAAAAATCACAAATGATTTTGATATGAACGATCATACATTTGCTGATTTGTTAAATACAAAAATGTTAGGAATGGATAGTTCTATGATGCCAAAAGGTGTAAATATTCTTGATTTTCAAAATAGTAATCTTAATACTATTCAGACAGGTAATTCAATTGATAAAAATCCTGTAAAAGATATGACAACATCTGAAGTGGTAACTTTTACAAAGTCTTTATTTGATTCTTCAAATATGCAAAATGAACGGAGTCCGTTGTATAATTTTTCAAGAAAAAATGCTGCCGATTTTTACAGTAAATATTCAAAAAATAGTGCAATGAATCTTGCGGAATTTGTAGAAGACACGATTAAATCCAACTAAAAAACTGCGGAATTATTAATCTAATATTCGTACAAAAGAAGACGAATTTCCTATTCCGTTGTTGTTATATCTGTATCCTCTGCCTTGCGGGCCGGAAAAATTAACAAAAGAATTATTACCGTACATAGAAGGGTAATTATTTTGGTATATATTCGGAGTATAACCGGTCATTTGTCCTGCAAAATAATTTGACAAATTTTGTAAAAACGAGGTTTTATAGTTTTGTTTCGGTCTTGCAAATATGGCATTTTTTACGTTTTCATATCTGTTATAAATATCACCTTGCTGATAAGTTCCGAATACTGCTTCTTCAAGACGGTTTAAGCGTGCAAGATTGTTCTCGCTGCAATAGGTTTTGTCAAAGACATACATCTCTAAATCATTTAAATCGGAAAAAATTCTGTTTTGATAATTATAATTTTGTGTATTGTTGTACGGATTATACAAATACGGACTTCTTGTTACAATAGTTCTTTCGGCAAAAACAGGTGAACACAATAACAAAACTGATAAAATTACACGAGATAACATAACATAAATCCTCCTCTGACAAAAAGATTAAATATCAAAATGAAATCTTTTTAATTCAACAGTTGAATAAAAAAGGGTACTAATAAAAAAATCCTTTTGACTATCTTGCAAATCGTATTTGTTTATTTTATTATTTTAATATGGCGACATGGCCAAGTGGTAAGGCAGAAGCCTGCAAAGCTTTTATCCCCCAGTTCGAATCTGGGTGTCGCCTTTTTATTTTGAAACTATCACAATTAAGAGTATATGGAAAATATTGAATTAAAACGTTTTTGGGAAAAGGTTAAAGAGGAGCTTATAAGTTCTCTTCCTGAAAGTGTTCATCATTGGATTTATACACTTGAAGTTTCAGGGTATGACAAGGGTGTTTTAACCGTTGTCACAGGGCAGTCAATTGCTCTTCAGTGGTTAAAAAAGAATTATAATGCGCAAATTACCGAAATTTTAAAAAGAATTACGAAAGAAGAAAATGCCAGATTAAATATAATATATGATATAAATGCTGCTAAAAAATTGAAAAAAGAAGCGGAGAAAATGCATAGAAAAGAGGCGGAAGCTCAACAAAAAGAGCAGGCAATAGAAAATCTCAGTTATATGCAGTCTGCTTCAAATTTAAATTTGAAGTACAAATTTGAAAATTTTGTAGTCGGAAAAGAAAATAAATTTGGGTATGAAGCAGCTTTGAGTGTAGCGAAAAACCCTAACGGAAAATATAATCCTTTATTTATATACGGAAAAGCCGGATTAGGGAAAACCCACCTGATGCAGGCAATCGGGCACTATACTATATTCAATAATCCAAAATTAAAAGTTAAATACACAAAAACAGACGATTATATAAATGATTATATTTCAATATGCAGAAAATCAAATGATGCCATTGAAAATATGTCGAAGTTTTATAAGAAATACAATAATGTGGATATTATTCTAATTGACGATATACAGGTGATAGAGTCAAAACAGCGCACGATGGAAAGAATGCAGCATACTTTTGATACTCTATATAATAAAGGTAAGCAAATAGTAATAACTTCAGACAGAGTTCCAAAAGAAATTCCCAAATTAACAGAAGCATTGTGCTCAAGATTCGAAATGGGGTTGATGGTAGAATTAACACCGCCGGATTTTGAAACAAGACTTGCCATTGTAAAAAAACTTGCGTCTGACAGCGGTATTAATGCTGAAAAAAGCTCGCTTAAATATATAGCAAAACATTTTTCAAATAATGTCAGAGAATTAGAAGGTGCTTTTACAAAAGTTTGTGCGTACGCAGAGATGACAGAAAATGATATTACGCTAGAATTGGCAAAATCTGTTTTAAAATGTAAAGAAACAGAAGATGTTATTTCGTTTGATAAGATTGCGGATATAACAGCTGATTATTTTAATGTCGATACAGAAAGCATTAAAGGAAGTGCAAGAACCGCAAAAGTCTCTAATGCCAGACAGGTAGCGATTTATTTGTGCAGAGAACTTACAAATCAAAGTTACGAATGTATTGCGGAATTTTTTAACAAAAAACATACAACTATCATGTATTCTTACGACCAGATTAAAAAGAATTTGGGCGTAAATAAAGAGAATTCGGCAGCGATAAGAGAAATAAAACAAGCACTAAAAGTTAATTAGTCATGTGTACACTCGTTTTTTGTTTAAATTTGTGATAAACAGTAGATATATCAGTTTAAATAAGAAGGACCGTTAATGTTAGAAAATATTAAGTCATTAATAACATTAAAAACTGCAGAAAAAAATATACGTGAATCTAATTATGATTTAGCATTACAAAAGTTGAATGAGCTCATAGAAAAAGGGTACAGACTTGATGAAGTTTATTTAAAAAGGGGTGAATTGTGCCACAAACTTCTTATGCTCGATGAAGCTTATTCTGATTATACATACGTAATAATGCATTATAAAAATAATGAAAAAGCTTTTGCAAAACGTATGAAGTTAGATTTTGATATGACAAACTACAGAGAAGCCGTTCATGATGCAGATGAATTGCTGATATTAAATTCTGATAATTTTGAGTACAAATACTTAAAACTATTGTCGTTAGTATTTATGTCCGATTTTGATAATGCAAAATCGTTTGTATTTGAAATGTTTAATTCCGATAAATATAAAATTTTACAGTTTTTATTCACAGAAACGGCAAAATTTGCAGCCGAAAATGAGCTTGCAAAAGGATTAAAAATATTGGAGTTAATAGAGACAATAGATCCTATAAATCCTTTAAAAATTTTGAAAGAATCACAAATATATGCGCAAGCAGGAGAAACTCAAAAATCTGAGATAATATTCAGAAGCATAGATTCCGCATTTCCGAAATATTTTGTTTCACATTTTAGATTTACAGACATGTATGAAGAAAGAGACTTGCTTGAGACTTGTTTTTTAATTGAACTTCAAATCTTTGATAAAAATGCCTCTTTTGCGTATCCGATTGAGATTTTAAAAGGGTACAAAAATTACATGGAAGGTCATATTATTGATTCAAAAGAATGTTTTGAAAATGCAATAAAGATTAATCCTAATAAGCCGGAAGCTTATGTTTTGCTCGCAGAAACACTTCAACTAATGTCAGGTTACAACAATCCTGAGTTTATGAATGAAGCGGAAGAAAACTACAATATCGCAATGCAGTTGTATGAACGTGAAAATTTAACCGGAAAAGCTGATAAAATGCGAAAACAGATTAAGCATTTGAATTCCACTATATCTATCGGAAGATAATTGTTTATGAAAGTTTGCGGAAAAACTTAAAATTCTGTCAAATTTTGGATTTTTCACATCCTCTTATGAATATTTTTCTGCAGCTTTGTTTGAATTATGGTCAGCCCACTTACCTAATAACCAGCCGCCAAACGCACCTGTTAAACATGACATAATTAATGACGGGACTTTGCTCATTTTAGGCATACCGGACATTCCGGCTGATTTAAAGAACTGCTGATTAAATTTATTTGTAACAGGCCACAAGATTAAAGTTGCCAAAGGATTTACAACCGCACCTAAGATTGCACCGTTTTTAGCACCGCTGTCACTATTCAGGTATGGTTGTCTTCTTGGAGAAATAGCGATATCTCTGTCTTGAATCATTGCATTTTTAATTCCGGCTTGATGAACTAAATCTGCAGCTTTCTTTGCTTTTTGATTTCTCAAATAATCAACAATCATACCGCAGCCCAAATACATAGGAATTCCTACGAGCATACTGTATTTACCTAACTTCTTGTAGAAATCACCTACCAACCTTGTATTTACAGTCTCCGTTCGAGTCAGTTCTTTTCCTAAATTTCCTGCTGCTTTATTTATGAAATTTCCCATGGCGATACTTCCGGCTCCGGATAACAAGGTTAATGCAGCAAAACCGGCGCCGATTTTAGTTCCGGAATTGGTACTATAATAAGGATTACCTTGCTCTGTTCTCTTCATTGAACCTTTAAAATTCGGATTATAATTCACACTTGAAGCGTTAAAATTTACAGCCATGACACATTCCTTTTTCATCTACACTTAATGATATAAAAACTTCAAAATGAAAAAAATTGCCTAATTTTTTTGTAAAATATTATTATTTTTACAAAACTTAATAAAACAAAAAACGATATATTATTGATATAATCATCTTAATGTGCTATAATAAAGTTGGCTAATATATACGTTTGTATAAGAAAGAAAGGATATTGAAGTATGCTAAAAAAAGGCTTTACGCTTGCTGAAGTATTGATGACTTTGGCAATTATCGGTGTAGTTGCGGCTATAACATTGCCGTCATTGAATTACAACATCGGAAATCAGGCTTTGGAAAAACAAACCGTAAAATTTTATTCACAACTTCATGACGGAGTTATGATG
>CADBPN010000166.1 GCA_902796585.1 uncultured bacterium | reverse complement strand
TCGTCCAAACGAGTATTTGGTATACCCATTGGCGTTACTCTTTTTGCGTATTCTGTCGACATTAATTCACCTCATTTATTCTAGTGTCATGTACGTTTATATTGTTATTTTATGGTAGTCAAACGTAACTAAGACTGCGACATACCTTTTATAATATTCAATTGTTATCTTTTCTTTATTGGTATGAATTATCTTGTATCCCGGTCATACCTTGCTTTTACATTCGGACATAATTATCCCATGTACATGTTCCCATGTTATTCCATCATACAACGTCAAAATCAGTAGTCAACTAATAAGGGTATATGTTACAATTTTTCAAGTGGTAAATTTACAAAAATTTACAAATGTACATGCTGAAAAACCTATTATTATATTTAATGTATAATTATTTTATAAACAATTAAGGATTATATATAAATGGCGATCAAACGAGAAAAAAATAAAAAAATAAAAGTTGCATTTCCTCATATGGGAACAATTTCAATAGCTTGGGCTGCAGGTATGAGAAAAATCGGAGTTGAACCTTTTGTTCCTCCTTATACAAGCAAAAAAACATTATCATACGGAACTAAAAATTCACCGGAAGCAATTTGTCTTCCGTATAAATTGATACTTGGAAATTTTATAGAAGCTATTGAAGGCGGCGCTGATTATGTAGCAATGATTACCTCCCCAGGAATTTGCCGACTGGGCGAATACGGAAATAATATATATACAACTTTAAAAGATTTGGGTTATAACGCAAATTACATTGAGTTATCTTTATATGACGGCATAAAAGGTTTGTATAAGTTTCTAAAAGAACTTTCAGGAAAGAATGATCCTATTTTGATTATGAGATCTATTAATATAACCATTAGAAAAATATTTGCAATTGATGATTTGGATAAAGCGCTGTCTTACTATAGAGCGCGTGAGATAAAATATGGTGATGCTGAAAAAAATTACAAAAAAGCTTTAAAATTAATTGATAAAGCTGATACAACAAAAGAGCTGGGAAAGGCTTATGATAAAGCTTTAAAAGAAATTGAAAAAACAGAAATTGATGAAAATAAAGAAGTTTTGCATGTTGATCTAACAGGTGAAATATTTTTAGTAAATGATGAATTTTCAAATCAAAATATAGAGCGGGAATTAGGGAGAATGGGGGTTCAAACAAGAAGAAGTTTAACCGTCGGAAGTTTTTTAAAGGATGCAATAATTCCTAAAGCATTTCAAAATAAAGAAACGCATTTGCAGAGAGCAGAAAGGATGGCAAAGCCTTATTTAATGCGAGATATTGGAGGAGATGCTCTTGAATGTGTATCTGACGTTGTTTTTGCTGATAAAAAGGGAAAAGACGGTATTATTCATATATCACCGTTTACTTGCATGCCGGAGATTATGTCACAAAATATATTCCCGACCATCAGAGGGGACCATGAAATTCCTATTTTACCTCTGATTATGGATGAGCAAACCGGACGTGCCGGATATATAACCAGATTAGAAGCATTTGTAGATTTGATGAGAAGAAAGAAACGGGTTAAAGAAGGTAAAAATAAAACAAGAGTATAAAAACACTTGTTTTTAGTTAAATTTTTGAGTAGACTTAATTGTATGAAGGATTTAGAAGCATTAAAAAAAGAAAGAGCGAGCAAAGAAAATCTTTCTCAGTACAAAGAATTAATTGAATCTGTATCAAAGATAGAATTTGCAAAAATTTCTACACTCGGATTGATAGAGTATTCTGAAGTAGTTGCATTGGCAAATTATACTGTTCATTATTTAACTTCCAATGCAAAATCAAAAGAAATTTTTAATGCAGCTTATCTTACAAAAGCAATAAAATGGGCTCTTCGTAACGAAATGAGAAGGCGTTATAAATGGTACGTTATGAAAGATGATACAAAAGAGGAAAAAACACAAATAAAAGACGCTGTGTATAAGACAATTCTTTCAATAGAAGAACTTGCAGAGGCTGAAAATCCGACTCAAATAAAAGATTTTAAAAGAAATCCGGAAGAAAAAGCCGAAATATACGAACTTAAAAAAAGAATCTGCGAAGTAATGAAAAAACTTTCTCAAAGAGAACAGGATTTGATTGAGGCAAAATATTTTTATGATAAAAAACTTAAAGATATAGCGGTTGAATTTAATATTTCACAATCAAGAATTTCGAGAATTATACAAAATGCATTAGATAAAGTAAAAAAAGAATTGTTAAAGCAGGAACGATTAGAAGATGAAGACAATATTTGAAAAATCCAAAGGGGTTGATGGTATCGGTTTTAAAGAGTGTGTGTTAGAAGCAGGAATACCTGATGAATTACTCAGAAAAGATTCTATCGGGCTTCCTCAACTTAGTGAATTAGATGTAATGCGTCATTATAAAGAACTTAGCGACCGGAATTTTTGTATAGAAAAAGGGTTTTATCCGTTAGGTTCATGTACAATGAAATATAATCCTAAAGTTAATGAATTTCTTGCTTCATTGGAAGGTTTTTGCAATTTGCATCCATTGCAGAGTGATGAAGATTCACAAGGTGCACTTGAGTTAATGTATAATTTGCAGGAAGTTTTGAAAAAAATAACAGGTATGGATGCTGTAACTCTTCAGCCTGCAGCCGGCGCTCATGGTGAACTTACAGGCATGATGATTGTTAAAAAGTATTTTGAGGTAAAGGGCGAATCAAACAGAAAAAAGGTGATAGTCCCTGATTCTGCTCATGGAACAAATCCTGCGAGTGCAAAAATGTGCGGCTTTGATATTGTAGAAGTTAAATCTAATTCTAAAGGTCAAGTAGATATAGAAGCATTAAAAGAATTAGTTGATGAAAATGTTGCAGCGATAATGATGACAAATCCGAATACGCTTGGAATTTTTGAAGAAAATGTTTTGGAAATTTCAAGAATAATGCATCAAAACGGTTCCTTGCTATATTATGACGGTGCAAATTTCAATGCCGTTATGGGTTGGACAAATCCCAGTGTAATGGGTTTTGATGTTGTTCATCTTAATTTGCATAAAACATTTTCTACTCCTCATGGAGGCGGCGGTCCGGGAGCGGGACCTGTTTGTGTGAAAGAATTTTTAAAAGAATTTCTGCCGGTTCCCGTTGTAAAATTCAACGGAGAAAAATATTACAGGGAATACGATTTAAAACATACAATCGGCAAAGTGCGAGGATTTTACGGCAACTTTGGAATTCTTGTCAGAGCCTATGCTTATATTCTAATGATGGGAAATAATTTGAAAAATGCCAGTGCAGATGCTGTACTAAATGCAAACTATATTAAAGAAAAGTTAAAAGGAGTGTATGA
>CADBPN010000165.1 GCA_902796585.1 uncultured bacterium | reverse complement strand
GGACAATCCATAAGAGCCGGCGATTTGGTTTTGTCATGCAGCTTTTTACGTTCTTGACGAACCAGCTGATTCATTGTAGGCATGTTTTTTCTCCTTATATTTGCCTTTGTACTGCTTTTTAAGTGAACCGGTTAATAAGTAAATAAATTCTGTATCTGCTTATTAATATTTCTTTTTCACTTAAAACCTTAGAGCAAAATAAATTTTAATCTATTATTTGCTCTGTCCCTAAGCCGTCAAATCCGGCAAGAAAATTTCGACTAGGATAACTTGATGTTATAACGAACATCTGTAAGTGTCAACATGATTTGTAAAGTTTAAAAAAAATCAATAAAATATGATAGCAAGCGGTAGTAAAGTTTTTAAATCTTAAATTGTCTAGCAAAATTAAATCTTATAGTTCTGTATCTTCTTGTTTACTTATTCTCATATTCACTATATTATAGAAAGGGAATTATTTTGTAATAGGAGGGTGTATGCCAAAGGTTTTAACTATCGGAAGTGCTACTATGGATGTTTTTGTTGAATGTGATGAAGCTAATATTGTTTCTGTTTGTACAAAAGATAAAAACAAAGAATTTATGAGTTATCCTTATGGTTCAAAAATTGATATATCAAAATTTGCATCAAATGTTGGCGGCGGCGGAGTTAATACTGCGTGCAACCTTGCTCATTTAGGATTTGATACGTCAGCAATATTTAAGATAGGTGATGACGTTTATTCAGCCGGTATTTTAAAATATTTTGAAGATAAGAAAGTAAAACTCGATAATATAATACAGGATAAAAACACTTCTACAGGTTTTTCAATTATTTTGGTTAGTTTCCAAGGTGACAGAACCGTATTGGCTCATAGAGGTGCTAATGCCGAAATTAGGGAAGAAGAGATAAATTTTGACGCAATTAAAGATGCTGCTTTTATATATGTAGCTCCTTTGAATGGTGAATCAAATAAGGTTTTGGAGCCAATTGTAGATTATGCGCGTAAATGCGGAACAATGATTTGTTTCAATGCAGGAACAACAAGTATTAAAAGGGGTTTTAAACATATACAGAAAATATTAAAATCAGCACATATTGTTGTTATGAACAAAGAAGAAGCCATGATGACAACAGGTATTCAAGTGAGACCTGATACTAAAACTGAAAAATTCTCAAAAGAAATAATACATAGAGACATAAAGAAAATGCTTGAAACTCTTAAAGTTATGGAATATCAAGCAGTTGTTATCACTGATGGAGGAAATGGCGCATACGCTTATGATGGTCAAAAATACTTCTATTGCCCGACTTATCCTTCGGAAGTTGTTTCAACCCTTGGAGCAGGTGACGCTTTTGCATCAACATTCTGCGGAGCATTGCAAAGAACTAATATTGATATAGGCAGATCGCTTATGTACGCTTCTGTTAATTCATCAAGTGTAGTATCTGCATTTGGTGCAACGGAAGGTCTTTTGACTTTTGAAGAAATTGAAGCAAAACTCGCAGCTTCTCCTGATTATACTTATCTTGAAGGATAGGAGCGGGAGGTTTTTTTGTTTAAACTTATTTCGCCTAACATGTTAAAAACTTATGAGCATTGTCCGCTAAAGTTTTATTTCAAGTATGCGGAAAATGTTTCAATGCCGGTTAATGATGAAATTTTTGAATTTGGTAAAAATATTCACGCATTAGCATCTTATTTCTTAAGAGGTGAATACATTGACAAGATGGAAAAATCTTTATCTTCAAAAGAATTTGATGTTTGGTCTTATCTTAAAAATTTAAAATATTTTGGATACAAAGTGATTAATACTGAATACACACTTACCGTAAAAATAGGAGAATTCTTTTTTACAGGACGTCTCGATGCTCTTGTAAAAGATGGTCCCCGATACTATATCTTAGATTATAAAACCGGTTCGGCTCCTAAAGATGCAAAATATGATTATCAAACTATGATATATTTGCTTGCTGTTAAAGAATTTTTTCAAACCGAAAATGTTACCTTTATTTATTTGGATTTGAAAAATAAAGATGAAGTCAGAATAGATTATTCTAAAGAAATTGAAAAAGAATACACAGTAAAGCTTACTAATATAGCATCAAAGTTAAATCAAACGGATAAACCAGTTAAAAAGAAATCTGAATGTAAATGTGAGTATTCTATTATTTGTGTGTAATGCAAATGCGGCATTAACAAACTTTTTGGAATTAATAACACACCACGAAGGATGCGTTTTTATAACCCTTCTGTTATGTTCTTTTGTTTGCCCATTATTATCTAAACGGATTTGTGACAAACGGCATTTTTAATGAATGAAACCCCTTCATATAGTTTAGTTGCCATCTGTTTTGAATCTAACGAAGCATTGTTTTTCAATTTAAGAGTAACTTGCTGTGCGCCGTTTACAGATTTTTTAATCTTTCTGTCAGTTGGTCTTACTTTTACTCTTGATAATGAAACTGGTCTTATCACGTTTAAAACTCCTTTATCTATCTCTGTATAAACCCATGTCTGTTACTAACTTACATATTCTAACTGTGTTTAATGCAGCTCCTATTCTTAAATTATCTGCAACACACCATAATGAAATTCCGTTATCAAATGCCAGATTTTTTCTGATTCTGCCGACAAATACAGGGTCGACACCGCTTGCATCTCTGGTTGTCGGGTATTCATAATTCTCCGGATTATCAATAACTTTTACTCCATACGCATTTGATAAAATATTTCTTACATCTTCAGGTGTTACTTCAACACCAAATTCTATATCGACAGCTTCACTGTGTCCGTTAAAAACAGGAACCCTTGCTGCTGTACAAGAAATTTTTACACTTTCATCAAAATGCAAAATCTTTCTTGTTTCATTTACAACTTTCATTTCTTCTTTTGTATAACCGTTTTCACAAAATACATCAATCTGCGGTATTACATTAAAAGATATCGGCTTTTTAAAGCATTTATTTTCAAACGGCTTTGTCTCCAAATTTGCAATTGTGTCATCTCTCAATTCATTTATTGCGGCTAAGCCTGCTCCTGACACTGCCTGGTATGTGGAAACTATAAGCCTTTTAATATCAAATTTTTTTAATGGTTCTAATACAAGCATTAGTTGTGAAGTAGAACAGTTTGGATTTGAAATAATACCTTTATGTGATCTTAAATCATCATCATTTACACCTGCTATAACAAGAGGAACATCTTTTTCCATTCTGAAAGCAGATGAATTATCAATAATTACACCGCCTCTTTTTACAATCTCCGGCGCAAACATTTTACTTGTAGAAGCTCCTGCCGATGCCATAACAATATCTACATCATCAAAAACTTCCGGTTTTGCTTCAACTACGGTATACTCATTACCTTTAAAAGAGATTTTTGAACCGGCACTTTTTGCACTTGATAAAAACTTGATGCTTTCAAATTCTATGTTTAATTCCTCGGAAATCTTTGTAATTTCTCTTCCGACTACACCGGTTGCTCCTAAAATTGCTATTCTTGGTTTTTTCATTTTACCTCTTTTATAGTATATTATCTAATCCGTAGATAAATTCTTTGTGTTCGGCAATATAGTTAATTGCCAAAATTACCCCCGGCATGTAACATGCCCTGTCTGTAGAATCGTGTCTAATTCTCAGAGTTTGACCGTCAGAGCCGAATACAACTTCTTGTGAAGCCATGAAACCATGCATTCTGACTGAATGTATGTGAATATTGTTATAAGAATTTGCCCCTCTTGCACCTGTAATTGTTTCAGTCTCCGGACAATTACCTGTTGTGAAATTTTGATTAACTTCTGCCATCATAGCAGCAGTCTTTACTGCCGTTCCGGAGGGCGCATCTTTCTTTTGATTGTGGTGAAGTTCGATTATTTCAGCATTATTAAAATACTTTGCTGCCATTTGTGCAAATTTCATCATTAAAACGGCACCTGTTGAAAAATTTGGAGCTATTAAACAGCCGACTTTGCGTGACTCTGATAAATTTTTCAATTCATTAATTTGCGAATCACTCAGTCCTGTCGTTCCTATAACTATGTTAATATCATTGTTTAAGCAGTAAAGAGCATTTTCATATATTGATTTTGGTTGAGTAAAATCTACAAGTATATCAATGTTTACAGAGTTTTTAGCATCTTGTATTGTTACAAATTCGCCGTTATTAATATCAATTTTTGCAACTAAAGTCATGCCATCGGTATTTTCAACCGCTTTAATAACTTCCTGCCCCATTCTTCCGTTTGCACCGCATACGGCTATATTAATCATAAAATGCTTCTCCAACTAATGTAGATTATACACTAAATATTTATTTTTTGGAAGAATTGAAATAATTCTTAACAAATATTAAAATTGTAAATTTTGAACAAATAATTTTATTTTTGCGTTATTTAATTATATAATCTTATATGTAAAGAAAGGTATTGTTTATGGAATTAGGAATAATAGGTATTATAATCGCAGTAATAATTGCTCTTATACTGTTCAAACTGATTAAGTTCGGCTTAAAAGTAATAACACTTGTTATTATTGTGATTGCTCTAGTTGTAACTGTTTGGATATGCTCGTCTCAACCGGATATGCACAAACCGTTTTCAATGGATACTATTGAATATTTGTTTAAAATTAACAAAGACGGTTCTTTAACCACAACAAAACAAGTAACAAAGACCATTTATCAAGAAACAGGGGCAAATAGTGATAAAGGCGTGAATAGGAGTAAATAGACCGAAGTAGCGTAGGTAAGTCTGTAAGTGCAGATTAATGAGTAAGTGGATAAGTAAGGTAAAATAATGATAAAGCGTATTTTAGCGATATTTATAACAATTGCATTTATATCAACAAATTCTTGTTTAGCAGTGAGCGAACTTTATTATATCAAGAACGCAAAAACAAATGAGATTTCTTCTGCTGTTGAACAAGCGTACAAATATCATGGGTACAATTTATTAAAAAAAGAACCATACTTTGGAACATCGACTGACGGAAAAAACTATGCAGTGGTAATCTTGCAGCAGAGCGGAAATAACTTGTTTTATTACTATAATTCAGACGGTAATACAAAAATCAACAAAACATTCTTAAAATCTATTAAGAATTCAAATTATATATACGAACAATCGTTAAATGCTAATGCTATTAATATATATGATGAAATTGCGACTAAAATCGTTCTTTCTAACGGGGTTATAAATAATAATTATTCTTTTGAAGAACCGGAATCTGTATTTACTCCGCCTTCAAGCACAATTAATAAAACCGTTGAACAACCTAAAACCTTAAAAGGATATGTTTCCGAAATTCCTTCAGGAACTGTCTTAAATGTGTATTTACAAAATGCTATTAACACTGCGTCAGCTGTAAAAGGTGATCGGGTGACTGCTGTGTTAACACAGAATTTGACCTTTAACAACAATATAATTGCTCCGCAGGGAAGTATTCTTGTGGGAGTTCTTTCTAAGGCTAATCACGCATCTTACGGTTCAAGAAACGGACGCGTTGTTATTCAATTTAATCAATTAGTAACTCCGGAAAATAAAGTTTATGAAGTTAGTACGGAAGAGATTGATTTTGCGGTATCCAACGACGGAAAAGTTGCGGAAACGGTAAAAGGGGCAGCCGGAGCTGCAGTTGCAGGTGCCGTTGTAGGACTTATTGCCGGACTGTTGACAGGAAGCGACCATTTATGGAGAAATGTAGCAATCGGTGCCGGAGTCGGAGCTGGTTCTTCCGCAGTGTTTTCTACCGTAGAAAGAGGTGTTGATGCTGAAATTCCGTCTATGACAGAGATGGAAGTGAAACTTGTTAAGCCGATTAGCGTATCGGTGAATTATTAATGCTAAAGCAGTACAGGAATAAATTATAGAGGTAAATATGAATAAAAGATTAATTACAGTAGGATTTTTGATTTTAGGTATAGCTATAATAGGAAAATTATTATTAATGGCAGCAAAAAACATCAAAGTCGATGATTTTCACAAGGCTGCAATAATGTTTGTAATAGATTCTTCAGCATCTAACCAAAAAATGCTTCCGGAAGAAATAAAATATGTAAAATCTTTATGTTCAATTTTAGATCCGGAAGACGAAATTAAAATTTTGAAAGTATCACAAGATTCATACCTTATTTACGAGGGATCGCCGAGTAATACAAAAGGAATTTCAAAAGCGGTAGATGCTTTTACGCAATATAATTCAAAAGATTACGGTACTGCTTACGGACTTGCCTTGAAAAAAGCATTTGAACACTGTTTAACAATGAAAAAAGAAGGTTATGTTCCGGCGGTGGTCGTAATCGGTGATTTAGAAAACGAAGGGGCGATTGAAAAACAAATCAATTGGGATACATTGCCAGAAAATGTAAAAGGTGTTCAAGAATACATTCCGGAACTTTCAATGATGTTTGTATATGCTCATCCGGAGAAGTTGGATTTGGTAAAATCTAAACTTAATCCCGTACTTGGTGAAAAGAAGTTAATAATTGCAAACGAAACTAATGTTGATAAGGCAAACAGAAGATTTTTGGAAGCAATCGGACGATAATAAAAATATATAGGAGAATAATATGGCATTTACAATAGTAACAAAACATGGCGAAAAAACATTTGCAGACAAGGAGCTTGTAAACATTTCATCAAAAGCCGGAGCTGATTATCAGGTTGATTTCGGGTTCCCGTTTTTGTTGACGGTTCAATTTGATATGAATACAAATAAATGCGTATTATTAAACCAGTTTAATAACAACAAATTTTTGTTTAAAGGTCAAGCGCTGCCTCCAAAATTAGAAATAGACAAAGTTTGTAAAATAATGGTAGACGGAAGTGACGAGTTTATCACAATAAAAGTAATAGGCTCAACTATCAGTAAAAATGTAGCGGAAGAAAATATTACCGAATCCGACATAAAAGCTATTTATGGAAGTGATGTTAATGCTGCCGCAAAATTAATGATTGAAAAAAGAAAATCAGAAATAGAAGAAGCAAGAGTTGCAATAATAAAAGAAATTGGCGCAAAAATCAGTGATTTAAAGCATAAAATTTCCATGAATTCAAAGGGCGGAATAATTCTTCATATCGCATTATTCTTTGCATCACTTGTTTGCGCGTTTGGGGTTTCAAATTATTTAACAGGTCTCCCTTTGGCTGAAGCTGGTAACGTAATCCAAATGCCTACAAACATGAAACTGATATTTGTATATGCATTGATAACTTGCGGTATCGGACTTATTTTGAAACAAGGAATATTTCTCTATCTTCAAAACAGAATCGGAGAAGATACAACAACAAATAAGATTGCCGAAAAATTTATGATCACGCTTTCATTAATATTTTATGCCGCGATTTATTTAATAAATGTTCTATATTATATTTCACCAAAAACATTCCCAGTGTTTGCTGTACTTATTTCGTTATTCTTCGTCGGAACGGCTTCAACTCTTGCAATAGCTTGCGGATATTACAAAAATGCCAGTGTAGAATGTAAAAATGAATTAGACAGAATTGAATACAGAGAAGATTTTGAACATGTAATTAAAGAATATCAGCAGTGGATTGAAAGATATTCAAATACATTGAGTAAAAACAAAATTCAAAATATTAAAGATAAATTATTTAACCTACAAATTAAATCTGCGGGAGAAATTTTGTTAGGAATTATAACAGCACCGTTTTTGGCTTACGGTGTTTCTAATACTCTTGCAATGTGTTTCCCTGAAGCAGCAGGCTGGGTGAGAATTTCAGGATTAAGATTAAGTCCTGTATTCCTTGTTCTTGCAACATTCTTAATTGTGTTTGCTTTCTTTAACTTTGTAAACGGATTTTTATGTTCAAGAAAAGTGCAAGCTTCAAATGTACTTAAACAAGACGGATTCAGTAACTATGTTCAACATGGTGTTGAAATATACGGTATTGAAGGGGTTAAAAGAATAGACAGAGAAATGAGACGTTCATTTATAATAGGGATTTCTATTATATTTATTGAATTTTCAATGAACGCATCATACTTTATGGGTGAAATTGGTGGTGATTTAGGAGGTATGTTATTAAGTTTGCTTGCAGCACTTGTTCCTACTGCTCTTTTGATTGCTGAAACATACATGCTAAGCCAAACTAAATTTGAGACATTTGCTTGTGATGAATTAATATCAAAGGTTGATCATAATTAATGCGATTGATTTTAAACATAATTTTAATATTACTGATTGTATCTACTGTAAGTATATGCTTAATAAAGCCGGACATGCATAAAACAGTCTTGGTGTATGATTCTGCGTATACAATTGTTCCGGAACAAAAAATAGAAATTGAAAAAGAGACGATACCCATAATGGAACAGCCGGCAAAACCGAAACAAGAAACCGTAAAAATTCAAACAGAGACGGTACCTTTAACAAAAACCGTAAGTGCGCAGTCACAAAAAACAATAACATATAAACCTCAAACCACTGCACAAGTCACAAAAACTGTTTCAAAAACGACAACACCTGTTAATACAACAACAAAAAAGAAGCCTGTTCAAACAGTAAAAACAGAGGTTAAATCACAAAAAACAAATGTTTCTGAACCTGTAAAACAAACTGCAGTGCAGCCAAAAGTTGTTGAACAAAAAACGGTAACAAAACAAGAAACACCGGTTCAACCACCCAGAAAGGTGTTAACTCAGCAAGAAGAAAATATTGCGTGGAATATATGGCGCTCAAATTTACAAAACAAAATAATGCAGGATACAAAATTACCAAGCATTCCAAATGGTGTGATTTTTAAATTTTCATTCACCGTAGATTCAACAGGAAGAGTTTCTAATGTACAAACTTGGTCTGAAACACAAGGGTATACTCCGTATGCAATTCAATACATAGCACCTGTTATAAGAAGTTATCAGGGACGTTCAATTCTCACATTCCCTGAAGGTACCGCAAGAACGTCAACTGAAGTCAAAGGCGGTTGGAGAATCTCGCAAAATGAAAGATACAGCAGTCCTACCGACTACAATGATATAGAATGGGTACGCAGATAAACTTGTGTTTTAAGTTTTTTTGTTAATTCGATTTAATTTAAAAAATTTTAAATTTTATTATGCATTTATAAATTGTTTACCAGCAGAATGTGAAATAAAATTTAAGTTATAATTGCCTATTTCCTTGATACTTTCACAAAAAATGTTACACACTATTAACTTATTTTATTTCCCCTCTCGACATTTAACATTGTTTTGTATATTATAAGTAGTATACTAGCCAAATAATAGTTAAAGGAGAAAAAGAAATGCAAGTAATATTGAAGAAAGAAGTACAAAATATCGGTGAGGCCGGTGATTTAGTAAATGTAAAAGACGGCTATGCAAGAAATTATTTAATACCTAAAAATTATGCAGAAGCTGCAACTGAAGGTGCTTTGAAAAACAGAGAACAAAATATTGCAAGAATCAAAGCAAAACAAGAAAAATTACACCAAGAAGCACTTGCAAAAGCAGAACAAATTGAAAAATTAGGTCAAATTGAATTAACTGCAAAAGCAGGTGAAAGCGGAAAATTATTCGGTACAATTACAACTAAAAAATTGTGCGAAGAATTGTTGGAAAAATCAGGTATAGAAGTCGATAGAAAGACTGTTTCATTGAATGCACCTATTAATAAAATTGGTGAATACACAATGTTAATCAAGTTAACTTCAAAAGTAAGAAGCGAATTAAAGGTTATCGTAACAGCTTCAGAAGTTGTTAAAGAATCAGTTGAAGAATTAGAAGAAACTCAAGCTGAAGCATAATTAAACTTAAAAATGGAAAAGTATAAAACGTGCCGGCTAAATAAGTTTGGCACGTTTTTTAAAAGAAGAGCGAATAATAAAATGACAATAATGTTAAAATGCTTGCCGATAGGCAGCCTGCCATACAGTAATATAAACTTAGTTACTCAGATGATGCTGCGTTTATTTGATAAAGTTCCTTATATTCCTTTTCTTCCGAATATAGATGAAGCTGATAATATAATTAACAGAACATTTTCCGATGATTCATTTTTTAAATTTGATAAAAATAAAATAAAATTGAATATTAATTTAGATACTTATGAAGACATAAATTTGATTAAGCTAAACGAAACGTATTCTAAACCTTCTATTCAAACATTATCAAATTATGAGTTCAAATCAGCATTTCTTGAACAATATTTGAAAATCATAAAAAGAATCCAACCGGAAGAAACTGTCATAAATTTAATAGGTCCGTTTTCTATGGCGGCTTATATATCAAATTACGAAACAGAATTTTTAATTACAGATACTTTAGGTAGAAAATTTTTAACACAATATCTAACTCTAAAATCACTCTGGATAATTTCAAAAATTAAAGAAATATCTCCGGATACTAAAGTAATAATTTTATTTGAAGAGCATAAACTTAATGAATTTTCAAAGCTTAAAAAGGCGTCAGAGAGTGTTAATGATGCTCTTTTAGTCTCTTTATATTCAAGATTGTTTAAAAAATTAAAAGATTACGGAGGTTCTGTCGGCATTCAATGCTTTAGTAAGTGTAACTGGGCACCGATTCTTGAAGCTGCTCCGAATTTGATTTCTTTTGATGCATTCACAAATCCTCGCAACTTAAATATAATAGGGAAAAAAGTTAATAAATACATAGCAAACGGCGGGTATATAAATTGGGGAATTATTCCGGTAAAAAGCGAGTCCGATATAAAATCGTTAACTATAGATTCAATTTTTAGGAAATTTATCGGTACAACAAACGACTTAATAGCACAAGGGGTAAGTGCGGATTTGTTGTATTCTCACTCTATTGTTTCTATACAAGGTGATACTTCCGATTTTTCACCGCTTTTCACAGAAAGAGCTTTAATGCTTGCTAATCAATTATCCAAGAAAGTTCCTACTATGAAATAGGTTCCTCTTCCTTTGCTGAAACATTATTTGAATCTATATATATAACCGTTCTTATAAACGAATGAACCATAAGAAGAAGATAAGGATTCATTTCGTTTGTAGCGGAAAGATTTACTTTTGTTTCATGGTGTTCCTGAATATCTTCTTTCTTTGGGGCTACTGCCTCAATATCAATATTTGTATTCATGGAATGAGATTTGCTGTCCTCAAGAAGCTGTTGTTTAAGAAGGTTTTTGGGGAAGGATTCAGAGCATATTACATAAGCATCAACAGAATTAGAAGTAGTAAGTGTAAATACTCCTTTAACATTGCCAAAGTTCTTAGTTTGTATAAGTACTGTTAACTTTGAGTCATTAGAATCATTTTCGCCGTCCTGCGTTTCAACTTCTAGGTCAAAACCTACCCCCTGATTTAAAGGAAGCCAAGGTAGGTAAAGCAGCATAACACTTTTTAAGGTTTGCGCAGGATTGCCGGATTCTGCCATTGCCACACAAGAATTTATTATGCTCAATGTTTCTTGTATTTGTTCATTTGTCATACCGCCCTTTGATGCGGAAGCCATTGCAATAATTAACCCAGCAACAGCTTGTTTACTATTTCTTAATATTAGCTCTGAGAGAGCCGGTAAATGAATCATTCCTCCAAAAATTAGCGAAGCGGCATCTTTGGGTAATGCTTGCTGCTGCTGAGCATTTTGCATTACCGCCGGAAGATTTTCCATACTTTCGTCAAAAATCTGTGATAATATTTTTTGATTTTTTATTGCATCAGCATTTAAATCATTCAAAATTAATGTATTTTTATCAACAGGATTATTGTTTTGCGCCGCTCTTAACAAATCGCCAAGAGTTTGAGGTAATCCAAGTAGATTTTTTATATAGATAGATCTATCCATTGATGCAATTTGATTCATCTGAAGAGCATCAGCCAGAATAGGCAACGAGTATGATGTTTGTGCAGGTTTAGCCTGAGAAAAAG
>CADBPN010000164.1 GCA_902796585.1 uncultured bacterium | reverse complement strand
TTTATGGAGCGGGAGACGAGGCTCGAACTCGCGACATCCTCCTTGGCAAGGAGGCATTCTACCACTGAATTACCCCCGCGGGTATATACATATAATACATGCTCAATTTTTAATTGCAAGTGATTCTTATTATATTTGTCAATTTATTTTTTTTTGTAAAATTTTGTAACAAAAAATCTTTTATCACTAAAGTTTTTTCAAAAAGTGCCGATAAAACATTTGTAGAATTATAAAATTGTCATCATCAGTAGTAAGGTTGTATTAAAAAACCAATGAAAGGAGTGAATTATGGCAGATTTTAAAATTAGTGATTTGATTGCAACAGCACAGAGTTTTATTGAAAAATTTTCAGTTGATAAGAATCACGACAATAAAATTAATGATAGATTTGGCAATGATGAAGTTTCTGTCCTTCTTGCCGGTATGAGAGCCTCAGACATGAGCGAATTATTGGTTGATTCTGGACTTGCACTTGAAAGGGATACCAACAATCCGGTTACAAAATCAGTTGAGTTTATGAGCAGACCGGAAAATTCAGAAAAGAAAAAAGAAGTTCTGACTGATGTAATAGATAAAACAGAAGAAGAATATAACAAAGTAGATGAAAGTCTAAATGAGATTAAGCAAAACTTTGAAGATGCTGTTTCAGAATTAGCTAAAATCAAAAATGGAGAAATTGTTGATTTAGCCGAATTTAAGAAGATTGTAGACAACATTACAGAAAACCTAGAATATTTTGAACTTAGTACGGGCGGGTATGTAGGTCCTTTTTCTATGAAAGTCATTAAAATGGAAGAGTTTGTGATGATGACTCAAGATTTTATTGATAAGCTAGAAAATATGAGTGATGAAGAAAAAGCTCAAAAAGTAAAGGATTTTGCTGAAAAGAATTTCCCGAATTTTTCTGCTACAGTAAATGACGTAGAAAATGCAAGAGAAATGTTTAAGGAAACGGCTGCCACTGATAAAGCATTTTTAGAAGATATGAAAAATGGTGTTAAACCAACTTCTGTAAAAGAAATTTATGAAAATTTAACACCGCTTACAAGAAAGAAAGTTTTTGCTGAATTTGGAAAGGCATTCTGGCAAGCAACCGGTATAGATGGTATTGAAGCAGGCGGTAAAAAAGTCCCCGATGGTCAACAATATCGAGAAAACGGTAGAACTTATGTTAATAAAGATGGGGTAAAATGGGATGTTACAAATCCGGCAAATCCGGTTAGAGTTGAAGAATAAGCATATTTTATATGTAAAAAAGGTTGACTTCGATTGAAGTCAACCTTTTTTATTACAATAATCATAATTAATTCAATCCTGTTTTCTTTATTATTTTGTAAATATTCAAAAATATGTTATAATCCAAAAAAGAGTACATATTTGAGGTATATAATACCTGACAATTTTGGGAGAAATTATGTTACAAGAAGCAACGAGAGCTATAAATTCAGCATTCAATAACAGTTTTATAAAAAAACTAAGCCAGTACCTTCACGATTGTGTAAGAGAAGAAGTGAAGAGTTCAACTTTCAGAAATTTGAAAGCTGACAAAGATAACAAGTGGATTTTCTTAAATGAAGATGACAGTTTGTTTACACAAGGATTGGAATACTTAAAACTGGACGGTTCAGATTCAAAAATTACAGAACTTATGATACAGTCCGAAACAAGTCAAAAAGATAAGTATTTAATATACGGTTATTTATTCCTTACCGGAAAATCCAAAACCGGCAGAAAAAATGAATTCTTAACACCGCTTTTGTATGCGCCTTGTAAACTTGAGCGAAACGGAGTCAACATTAATTGCATTCTGACGGATGAATTTATTTCACTTAATACAGGTGCTCTTGCCGCACTTATGAAAAAAAGTGACGATGAGGATGAAACAGAGTCTATGCTTGAAGGATTACTGGATGTAGTTCCGACAGTCCCAATTACTCAAGAAAAATTAGATATATTTTTAACAACCCTCAAATCAATTATTCCCGACATTGATATTAATCTCGAGGCCGGAACAAAAATTGATGAAGACAATATTTCAAAAGATTTTTATAAAGATGAAATCAGTGCCGATAATATTGATGAAATTATTGAATCGGAAGAGGCTGCAAAAAAACAGACAATTAAACTTGATAAAATAAATATTACAAACCAGTGTGCAATTATTTTAACAAAACGTCCTTCTGCAACAGCCGGAGTCCTGCATGAACTTACTCAAATTGCTGAAAAACCAAGCGGAGTATATAGAGAAACTGTGTTAAACCTTATAAATGAAGAGTATACGCAAGCGAAACCGACTGATACTCAGCAAAAAACATTAGAAAACTTTTTCCCTGTTACTCCGTTGTCGCTTTCGGATGCGCAGTTAAATGTAATAAAAAATGTTGAAAATACAAGGTTAGTTTCCGTTTTTGGCCCTCCCGGAACAGGTAAATCACAGACTATCGTTAACCTTGCTGCTCACCTTATTGCAAACGGAAAAACTGTTCTTGTTGCTTCCAGAATGGATAAAGCGGTGGATGTTGTTGCAGAAAGATTGAATGAACTGGGTGCACCATTTTTGGCATTAAGAGCAGGAAGGTTAAATTATCAAAGAGAGCTTTCAATGCAGCTTCAAGACCTTTTAGCTAATAAAGTTGATTTGAATGAAGATGCAGAAACTACTGTTTTCTGTGATGTTTCAGACATGGAAGAACTTTTGAAAGCAATAAGCGATCTGGAGAAAAAGTCAGAAAAAATTATAAAACTTGAAGAAGAATGGACTGGAGTAAATGAACAAATTGCTCTCGAAGAACCTCAACACAAGAATCATTTATACATAAAATCCGTATTGAAAGGTGATGAGATAGACTCAGTTGAAAATTCGATAAAAACACTTTCATTAAACATTGAAAAGTCCGGATTTTTTGCAGGATTAAAGAATCATTCTTCAATATCAAATCTTAAAAAACTATTAAAAATAAAAGACTTTAGCGTAAATAATGAAAATTTAGCATTATTACAAAATGAGCTTGAATTTGCAAAACTAATTTGCAGAGCAAGAAAAATTGAAACAGAAATACAAAAAACAGGCAATATTCACGTAATTTCAGAACAAATCAGAAATCTGAAAAAGAAACAAAGAAAACTTGCCATAGATATTTTGAAAACAAAGCGCAGAAATGCACTAAAAAACTTGATGCAAGACCCTGTAAAACGTCAAAGGCTTTTTGTACATTCTAAATCACTTGTCGAAAGACGTCAAAACCTTCAGAACAGACTTCTGGAAACAGAAGATTTCACACCGCTTTTGGAAGCATTTCCTTGCTGGTGTGTAACAACTTATGCAGCATCGGGTTCACTCCCTCTAAAACCGGGATTGTTTGATGTTGTAATTATAGATGAAGCTTCTCAATGTGATATAGCAAGTTGTTTCCCTGTATTATTCAGAGCAAAAAAAGCTGTAGTTGTCGGTGATGATAAACAGCTGCCTCATTTGTCATTCTTAGAAAAGGCTAAAGAGCAGTCGTTCTTGTCTCAATACGGAATTACAGACCGATATCAGCTGATGTGGAGATTCAGAACAAACTCTATGTTTGATTTGGCAAACTATTATTCAATGCATCCGGTTCTTCTTGATGAACATTTCAGAAGCCTGCCGCCAATTATTAATTATTCAAATAAAGAATTTTATGGCGGAAGAATTCGTGTTATGAGAAGAAATGATGATACGAAAAAGGTTTTAGAAACAGTTGTTGTACCTGAAGGAAAAGTCGATTTTGATGCGACAAGAAACCTTCCTGAAATAGAAGCTCTTGTAAAACGTCTTCACGAAATTGTAGTTGAAGATGAAAGATTGTGTACTGCAAATACAAATCATAAACCGGTTTCAATAGGTATTATTTCACCATTTAGAGCACAGGTAGAGCAGTTAAAAATTTCTGTAGGTAAAGTTCTGTCTGAACACATGATAGAAAAACACCAAATTGAAATAGGTACTGCACATACTTTTCAGGGAGACGAAAGAGATATAATTCTTATTTCATGGGCTTATGCAAATAATAGTTTCCCGCAGAGCTTAATTTTCTTGCAAAAACCAAATTTATTTAATGTAGCAATAACCCGAGCTCGTTATCAAATGATAAACTTTATATCAAAAGATCCTCGCGAGCTTCCGGAAGGAATCTTAAGAAGCTATCTGGCTTTCGTACAAGAATATGAAAATAAATATGCACTGAAAAATTCAGATGAGTTCGATGAAAATATTTATAAAAACGGTTTTGAAAAGGAAGTCGCAGAAGCATTCAGAGCTTTAGGGCACAACGTAACTTGCGGTGTAGAAATTGCAGGATTGAGTGCAGATTTACTTGTGGACAACAAATATGTTATCGAGTGCGATGGTGTTGAAGATAATAAGGTTTGCAAAACTTCTAATATGAAAAAACAAGCTATTATAGAGCGTTCCGGTCTTAAAGTTTCAAGAATTTCAAGACGGGAATGGCTATACTCACCAAAAGCATGTATAGACAGAATAATCAATAGTAATCTTTAACACTTTTAACAAATAAAGATATATGGTATAATATAGTTATGAAGTCAATAAAAGAAGTCTCGGTAGAGTCAAAGATTTTAAAGCGGCTGCAGGATAGACAGATTTGCCTCGATTTAGTTAACTATTTATTTAAAGATGCAGAACTTCAAGAAATGCAGGATTACGCAAATAACGTTTCTATTAAACGCTTAGGTTACAACGACCATGGCCCTGTACACATGCGTCAGGTAACTGCTAATGCAATAAAAATGCTGAACATTTTACACGACTCCGGCATTAAAACATCACTTGAAGCCGAAGAAATAGGCTCATTTGAAGACAGTATGTGCGGCGTTATTTTAGCTGGTTTAATGCACGATTTAGGTATGATGATAGGACGACAAGGGCATGAAGAAATGTCTGTCATTCTTGCAAAACCTATTATTGAGCGTGCCGTAATGCATATTTTGCCTAAGGATTTACACAGAAGAACGGTTGTTAAATCTATTGCTATTGAATCCATTATCGGTCACATGGCTTCAAGAAGAATTCATTCTACAGAAGCCGGAATAATATTGATAGCTGACGGCTGCGATATGACAAAAGGCAGAGCAAGGATTCCGCTTGCATTAAACACAACTCCAAAAGTAGGAGATATTCATAAATACTCTGCTCATGCAATTGACAGAATCGGTATCCACCACGGAGAAAGAAAACCGATTCGTATTGATATAGAAATGTCCGGTGATGTAGGATTTTTCCAAATAGAAGAAGTTCTTTTAACCAAAATTGATATGAGTCCTTCAAAACAATATGTAGAACTCTATGCCGGAGTAACAGGCGAAGAAGCTAAGTGCTATTTGTAGTATTTACTTAAATTTTGCAATTAGCATGGAACTTTGTTGTTTTTTATTGAGAAAATAATACTCCGCTATTATTTTTCCTCAAAAAATTGTTTCAAATACTGTCCTGTATATGATTTTGGATTTTTAGAAACCTCTTTCGGTGTTCCGCAGGCTACTATTTCACCTCCTGCATCACCGCCTTCCGGCCCTAAATCAATTATATAATCCGCAACTTTTATTAAATCCAAGTTGTGTTCAATAATTAAAATCGTATTTCCATTATCTGCAAGTTTTTGGATAATTTTTATCAACTTATCTAAATCATACCAGTGCAGACCGACAGAAGGTTCATCAAGAAGGTAAAGCGTTTTGCCGGTTGCACGTTTATTAAGTTCGGAAGCAAGTTTTATTCTTTGTGCTTCGCCGCCGGATAGTGTTGTTGCACTTTGACCGAGTTTTATATAATCTAAGCCGACATCATTTAATGTTTTTAGCTTATTCGCAATTTGCGGAATATTTTCGAAAAACTCATAAGCTTCTTTTACACTCATTTCCAGAACATCTGAAATCGTTTTCCCTTTGTATTTGACTTCTAATGTTTCATTATTGTACCTTTTACCTTTACAAACATCACATTTTACGTAAACATCGGAAAGAAAATTCATTTCGATTTTCAGCAAACCGTCGCCCTGACATGCCTCACATCTTCCGCCTTTAACATTAAAACTAAACCTTCCCGGTTTGTATCCCCGCATTTTTGCTTCATTGGTTTTGGCATATAATTCTCTAATCGGGGTAAATACGTCTGTGTATGTTGCCGGATTTGAACGCGGAGTTCTGCCAATTGGTGATTGGTCAATATCAATAATTTTATCCAAATTTTCAAAGCCCAGAATTTCGTCTACACCTTGCGGTTTAGGTTTATTTTTTCTTAGTTTATGAACAGCATATTCATAAATCAGACTCTGCATAAGAGTTGATTTTCCGGAACCGGAAACACCTGTAAGAACAACAATTTTCCCTAACGGTATATCAATGTCGATATTTTTAAGGTTATTCAAATGAGCATTTCTGACTTGCAAAAATGCACCGTTGCCTTCTCTTGTGGTTTTTGGAACCGGAATATTCCACTCACCGCTCAAGTATTTGCCGGTAATTGAATCTTTTGAGTCTATAATATCATTTATTCCGCCTTGCGCAATAATATTTCCGCCGTTGATTCCCGCCTTTGGACCTATATCAACAATATAATCGGCATTTCTTATTGTGTCTTCGTCGTGCTCTACTACAATTAGCGAATTTCCCATATTTCTGAGTTTAAACAGTGTTTTAATTAGTCTGTCATTATCTCTTTGATGCAATCCGATTGAAGGTTCATCAAGAACATATAGAACACCTGAAAGTCCGCTTCCGATTTGTGTTGCAAGGCGAATTCTCTGGGCTTCTCCGCCGGATAAAGTTCCTGATGTTCTTGCAAGGTTTAAATAACTCAATCCAACATCACATAAAAATTTTAACCTTGCTCTTAACTCATCTAAAATTTGTTTGCCGATTTTCATTTGGAAATCATTAAGGGTTATGTATAAATCCGTAACAAAATCCAACGCTTTATCAACGGGCATCATGCAAAATTCGTGAATATTTACTCCGTTAATACGAACGGCAAGAGGAAACGGCTTAAGTCTTGCACCTCCGCACGCTTCACAGGGAGTTGTTACCATATATTTCTCAATTTCCGCTTTCCAATATTCACTTTCTATATTGTAGTGTTTCATTAAAAAAGGTATTACACCGATAAATTTCTGTAAAACATTTCTGTATCTGTGACTGCCGAATTCTCTTATACGCATTGGTATTCTGTCTTCAGAACCGTATAAAATTATATCTTGATGTTCTTTTGGCATTTCATCGAACGGAATCTCGTAATCCATATTATAGGCAAGTTTTACTGCCGCAAGAACATCATCATAATACGAAGTTGCAGACTTGCTCCAAGGATAAATTGCTCCGTCTTTTATAGATTTACTCCTATCCGGCACTACCAAATCCGGATCAATTCGGAAATCTACACCAATTCCTCCGCATTTTTCACACGCTCCATAAGGCGCATTAAAAGAAAAAATCCTTGGACTTAGTTCTTCAAAACTCAAATTACAATCAGGACATGCCAGTTTTTCACTGTAGATAATTTCTTCTCCGCCTACAACATCAATATTTGTCACTCCGTCTGCCTTTTTCAGCGCAATTTGAACAGAATCAGCAATTCTTGATTTTGCTTCCGCCTTTACTACAACTCTGTCAATTACAACTGAAATAGTATGAGTTTTTGTTTTTGCAAGCTTGATTTCGTCCTCATCCAGATTGTAAATCTCTCCGTCAACTTTGACTCTTACAAATCCTTCTTGTCTCAATTCCTCAAACAGAGAAGAATATTCGCCTTTTTTACCTTTGATAATCGGGGCAAGAATCTGAATTTTTGTCCCGGTTTGCAGTTTAAGAATACTGTCAACAATTTCATCAATGGTTTGCGGTTTAATCGGTTTTCCGCACTTTGGGCAGAAAGGAGTACCGATTCTTGCGTACAAAAGTCTTAAATAGTCATAAATCTCCGTTACTGTTCCGACCGTAGAACGCGGATTGTTGCTGGTTGATTTTTGGTCAATAGATACCGCAGGAGTAAGTCCGTCTATATAATCTACATCCGGCTTATCCATTTGTCCTAAAAACTGTCTCGCATAAGTTGAAAGGCTTTCTATATACCGTCTCTGACCTTCAGCAAAAATTGTGTCAAAAGCAAGCGAACTTTTACCGGAACCGGAAACACCGGTAAAAACGACAAGTTCGTTTTTCGGAATTTCCAACGATACATTTTTTAAGTTATGTTCTCTCGCACCCTTAATCGTAATCTTATCTGTCATAACAAAATTATATCATTAATAATTTTAGGAGGACAAATTTGGGGGTAAATCTATATAAATTTAAAAAGTTATAAAGAGTTTATTCACCCATTCACTTAAAAATCATTTTCAATTCTCAATTACTAAAAACCAATTGACAAACTGAATAAAATAGTAAATAATAATAGTGCAGGGTGGCACTTGCTTAAGGTGCCGTTAGACCCCTACGAAAGACTAATTTTTAATGCTATTGTTACAATTGATATTGCTAGCAGTAGCATTATTATTTTGTCAATCATAGCTACCTCCTTTCATCAGTTTTAGTCCAATTGTAGATTGTAGCTGATGGAGTAAGTAGCGGTTTCACTAAACCCTGCAAGTATAATTTTACAATATATTTTCTTATATGTCTATTAAATTTTGGTATGTAATTTTGTTAAGTTGATTTATTTTTATTTATTAAGAGTCTGCGGAAAAACCTCAAAAATTAGTATTGATGAATATATAGAAAATCTTAGAAAATTAAAGTACTAATTTTGTATTTAGAATATAGTATTGGGCATTTCCTTCTGTTTGGATTTCTATATCCGTAATCTTCCACTTATATCCGGCATTGACTAACACCTGTTTATTTTCTTTTCCTGTATGCACATCAATTAAAATTGCTTGAAGATTTTTTGGAGCATTAATTATTAATCGAAACTTTGTTTTATTTATATTGTTTTTATCATAAGAAGATAGCATAAATCCTTTTTCTGTATACTGTTTATTCTGCAATTTATTTTTTAAAACAGCTAAATTTTCTTCGTTTACTTTTGAAGAAACAAGATTACTTATACCTTTATCTGAAAAGGCTGTCAAAACTTCTTTATCTTCCATGCCATAGTACAACAATGTATTTTGAGGCAGTCTTCCCTTTGAAACAGTCTTTGCTAAGCTATCAGCATAAAATTGCAGCCTGCCTTGAAGCGGCTTATTAATGTCACGTTTACTTATGTATTTATCCAAATTTCCTCTTAAATAACAATTTGTAAGAAGGAACGTGTTTTCTCCTTTTACAGCCCCTAAAACATATTTTATAATTACATATTTGTCTTCCAATGTCAGCTTCAAGCTGTCTTGTTTAAGTTTATTTAAAGAAAAAATATTTATATTTTTATATTTTTTCATTAAGCTAAGCTGCGAAATTCCTGTTGTCAAATTAGAATAATTAGTTGATGCAAATATTGGCAAACAAAGCATTACAGCCAGAGCTGTTATAAAAAACTTTCTTTTCATAAATCTTTTTCTCCCAAGTATATAATCTATTTTATCATTAAATTTTTTGTTTTTGATATAATTATTTTATGATAGAGTTTTTGAGCAATAATAGTTGGATAACTCCGCAAATAGATTTTCTTGTTTTTTTGCAGAGTTTAAGAATTTCTCACTTTGAGATGTTTAATAAATTTTTCTTATCTGTAACTGTTTTAGGCGAATTTTGGCTTCCGACAATTATACCTGCCATTATTTACTGGTGTATAGATTCAAAAAAAGGAATGTATTTATTTTCTATATTCGGAATAAACTTTTTATTTGCTCAATTCTTTAAAATGATAGCTTGCGTATACAGGCCTTGGATTTTGTCAGACAGAGTAACTCCTTTGAAAGAAGCTTTTACATACGCATTAGGGTATTCTTTCCCTAGCGGTCACTCTGCAACTTCATCTTCAATTTTTGGAGGTCTTGCTTTTATTCTGAGAAAAAACGTACCGGTTGCAATAATGTTAGTATTACTGGCTTTTTTAGTCGGTTTTTCCAGAATGTGGCTCGGTGTTCACACTCCGCAAGATGTTATTGTAGGGCTAACCATTGGCTTTGCCCTCGTATTCATTATGGATTATATAATTAATTGGGCAGAAAAAAACAAGAACAGATATTTGTATCTGCTTTTAATAATAAACTTGGTGTCACTTGCCGCAATATTATACAATTGTTATTTTAATATTTACCCTTGCGATTATGTAGATAATAAACTCCTTGTTAATCCTTGGCGCTCTTTGTATGCATTTATTGCTTGTTACGGCTATGCACTCGGAATGATTAACGGATGCTTTTTGATAAGGCGGTTTTTCCCGTTTGATGCAAGTAAAGGTACATTAAAAACAAAAATTATACGAGGAATAGTCGGCATTCTTTTGACTATTGCAATATTAAAATTAGGTTTGGCAAAAGTTTTTGCGGCATCACTTGATTATAAAGTTGAATTCATCATTACCGGATTGGCAGGATTTACAATAACAGGAATTTATCCGCTTATTTTCACAAAAATAGAAAACAAATAGTACAAGAAGAGGCTTATAAAATGAAAAACAAAGAATACGGAATAGCATTAAATTGGAACTATATTATTGTATCTGTTATTATTACAGCTATTTTTACACTCTTTGTACTTTATTTCCCCGGAATGAGAGAATTAGACGGAAATATACTTCATTCAATAAGGCTTGCACTATCACCTTATCCGGCTTATATCCCGAATTTCATAAACGGTTTCGGAAGAGAATATTATATGTTCTGGCCTCAACTTGCCGTAGTAAGTACTTTGCTCGCCGAACGAAGATTTATGAAAGCATTTATTTTTGTTTTGTTGGTCCAAGTCACTTATTTTGTATCAAATTTATTCCAAAATTTCGTATGCAGAGAATGCCCTGCAGGTCATGGCGGCTTTAGCTTTCCTTCGGTTCATTCTGCAACAACAATGTGTTTATATGGAATTGTTGTTTATTTAATATTACACTATGTAAGAAACGATTTTTGGCGAAATTTTCTTGCTATATTTTTCGGACTTTGGATTTTCTTATGCGGTTTATCACAAATATGGCTGGGTTCGCAATTCTTGTCAGATGTAATAACCGGAATGTTTGTAGGTTTTATTTTTGTTAACTTGTACATAATAATTACAAAAAGTCTAAGCCGATAAATTGTAATT
>CADBPN010000163.1 GCA_902796585.1 uncultured bacterium | reverse complement strand
TATTAAAGAAAAGATAAAAGGAGTGTATGAGCTTCCTTATGATGAACCTTGCATGCACGAATTCGTTTTATCAGGTGAAAAACAACATCAGCAAGGTGTTTCAACTTTAGGTATTGCAAAACGTCTGATGGATTCAAACTGCCACCCGCCAACGGTTTATTTCCCTTTAATTGTGCATGAAGCAATTATGATAGAACCTACAGAAACAGAATCCAAAGAAGTGTTAGATGGATTTATAGAAACTATGTTAAAAATTGCAAAAGAAATTGAAGAGTGTCCTGAGGAAGTTTTAAAATCACCGTTAAAAACACCTATAAAAAAAGTTGATGAAACAAGGGCTGCAAGACAACCTGATTTATCATATAGCAAAAATAATTTTTAGGGGTTTTATAATATTTAAAACAAGTTAAATTAATAAAGGACATAGTACGTATGAACAATCAATTAAGTATCGGAGTAAATTTTCAAGCCAGAATGGTACCAACATTTCCGGTAGAAGAACTTCCCGGTTTTAGTAAAGTGCAAGAACGATTTATGGAATTAACAAAAAATAAGCCAAATAAAGTTATGTATTTGTCAAAACAAATTGTTGACGGTGATGGTGAATATTTAATAACACATCTTTCAAAAAATGAATCTATGCATTTAGTTGACGGAGAGAGATATTTTGAAGGTTCGAATATTGTGAATTCTACATGGCAAAATTTAAAGAAAAGATTCAATGATAAAAAATTGGCGGATTTCTTTGCCAGACGATTTAATATAATGGCCTTAGAAGATTCTTATAATGCAAAAAAAGACAGTCTGATTGATGCAATTGAAAGTATTAAATGTAAAGCTGATATAAATTATTCAAAATCAAAATCTTTAAAAGAATCAGGTAATGAAACATTATCAGGTGTTTTTAATGCGCTTGCAACAAGAAATATGCAAACATATAAAAATTTAAAAATAATGCTGGATGATTTAAAAAAATCATACGAACAAAAATATCATAAAATTGCAAAAAATGATCCGGAATTATTGGAATCTTTTATGGCATAATAATTGCACTATTATAGTATAGAATATAAGTCTTCGTAACTATTAAGAATATCAACTCTTGTTTTAAGTTTTTCAGGAGTTACGTTAAGTACTGTATTATTTTCCTTGATTCCATAAATAGGTTTGTTTAATTTTGACATTTCAAGAACAGGTATATTTCCGGCTGAATTATAAGGGAGAGTTAAAAAATCTACATGTTGAATGTTTATAGAATTATCTGTTAATTTTTCAGAAATTTTAGGAGCTTGTGAAAGTCCTATAAGAACGCAAGGTAAAAAAGTCGGTGTTATATATTCTGCAGAACATCTTGAATCTACTATATCAGTAGAAATTGTTATGTCATCAAAAGCCGGTGCGTGAGCGCAAGGAATTCTTAGTTCTTTTGAAATATAGTGTGATATAATTGCTTCGACTCCACCAACAGGATCAACTCCAATGCCATTAGTATAATCATCATTTTCATCTTCCGGAAATCTGCATACTATAGCAATTGCTTCAGCTCCTTGTTTTATTAATTTTTCAGCAGATTTTTTTATAGTATTTAGATTTTCAACGTTTCCCATTGAGCTTCCGGAAGAATCAATAAAGAAACTAACCCCTACATTTTCTTCAGTAATTTCATATCCTATAATATCAATTCCATATACAGTTCTTACTGCATTAACTGTGTTAACGTGAACATTTAAAACATTCTGCGGAATTGATTTATCAAACACTATTCCGACTTTATTTTTGACCGTTGGTATAAGATTAATTTCTCCTTTAAAAAAACTATCAAGAGAATATCCTTCCACATAGAGCATGTTGTCATTTATGCCTGAAAAACACGCGGCATTAACTACGTTTGGGTTTACTATTAATTTGCATTTTTCTGAAATCTTTCTTGCCCAATAACTTGCGTCTCCTGCAAATCCGCCGATAGAAGCTCCAACTCCGGTTGGAACAATAAACGCACCGAGTTTTTCTCTGTTGAACATTTTTATAATCCTTTAATGTGGTTTAGCGGCCAAAATACAAAAACCGCTCTTCCTATAAATCTTTCTTTCGGAAGGGTTCCCCAAAAACGGCTATCAAGAGAATTTCCTCTGTTGTCACCCATCATAAAATAGTGGCCTTGAGGAATTATAAACGGACCGCAATGCATGTCAGGCTTACAAACATTGTAATCATATTCGCTTAATATATAGTCTTCTTCAAGCGGTTTGTCATTTATGTAAACTTTAGAAGCTCCATTCGGGTTTTGTTTTATTTCAAATTTTTCTCCGGGAAGTCCGATTACTCGTTTTATATAAGCAACATCTTTACAGAAAAATCCTGTTAAACGTCTAAACACAGAAAGCGGATCCGTTTCAAGTTTTACAAACGGAGGGTAAAAAATCATTATATCACCGCGTTTAGGTTCATTTTCGAATGCGTGATTTTTTATAATATTTGGAAATTTTGAAAGTTTCTCAACAACTATTCGGTCTCCGGATAAACCCTGTCCTCCTACAAGTGTCGGAAGCATTGAACCTGACGGAATCCATCTTAATTCAGCTATAAAAAATCTGATTAAAATTACAGCTACTACTACAAATAAAATTGTATCAACAGTTTCTTTAAGGCCTGCTTTAAATTTCTCTTTATCTATCATAATTTTTCTAATAAATCCTCTAGTCCTTTTTTGTATTCATTATTCGGAAATTTATTTAAAATACTCCTAATCTCTTCAATGTAATTATCTATTAAAACCTGTGTTTTTTCAATACCAAAAATATTATAGGCTGTGTTTATATTATTATCTGAGTCAGATTTTATTGAATTTACGGAAATATCATTTTTAATTTGGAATAAAATTCCGAAAAGTTTTCCGAAATCAAAAGCTGTGTCTGAATTTATATCGGATAAAATTGCGGCACTTGTTAAAATTGCTTCAAAAAGCGAGGCAGTTTTCCCTTCGCAAATTTCAATATATTCTTCTTTTGTAGGCATTTTGCTCCTTAGAATATATTGATTAATTTCCGCATCAGCCATTTTTTTTGTACATTTTAATATTGTATTTGTTACTTTTTTATTATTAATGTTTGAAATTATTTTTATAGCTTCTGATAGCAAATAATCTCCGGCTAAAATAGATATACTTGGTGAAAATTGTTCGCCGATTGTTAGATTTCCTCTCCTTATTTTAGCATTATCTATAACATCATCATGTAAAAGAGAGGCATTATGAATTATTTCACCTGCTGTTATTAAAGAAATTATATCGTCAGAAATCTCTTTTCCGTTCATTTTTAAATATAAAACAGTAAGTACTGAACGAATTCTTTTTGAATTTCCATTCAGAAAATTTTTTAATTCTTTATATACATTATTATTCGGTAGAATAATATTATTAATATGTTTGTTTACCTTGCAAAGCTCAGACTCTGTTAATTTTTTTTTATATTCCATACATTTAATACTAACATAAACTAATTGTTCATAAATCGTATGTTTGTGTAATTGCCAAAAAATATTGGTAATGCAAGCGCATTACCAATATTTAGCAACCAATCCCTAATCAAACAGCTTTCACTATATTAAGTTAAGAGCTATGCTGGGTGTTTGGTTTGCTGTAGACAAAAGTGTTGCGGAAGCTTGCTGCAATATTTGAGCTTGAATGTATTTTGATGATTCATCCGCTACGTCAGTGTCTCTCAATGTTGACAGAGAAGAAACTAAGTTTTGAGATTGAACATCAATAGATGATAAAGCTGAATTTACTCTGTTTGTTGCAGCACCGATTTTTGTTACTCTGTTAGCGATTTCTTCAATAGCTTTATCGATAAAGCCTATCATCTTGTTTGCGCCTCTATCTGGTTTGTCTTGAAGCACGTAAGTGTAATCATTTCCTGATTTTCCGCTTATTTTTAATCCAGAACAAGCAGCTGCTATTGTTGCATAACCGACATTTTCATTGAGGTTTGTTACGTCTTGAGAACCTTTTGCATCATCAATCATGTTTTGCAGAGTTACATTATCAATAGTTACGGTTTTTAAACCGTTAAACAAGCCGCTTACGCTTGCATTTTTAAATAAACTTACATCAAGATTAATTACGCTGTTTTTATCTGCATATAAACCTACTTGTAAATCTATACCTGTTTTAGAGATACCGGTTCCCGGTATTTCCGGTTGACCATTTTTTTCTGCATAAGTCATTAATTTGATACCGTTAAATTCTGCATTAGCTGAAATACGGCTGATTTCTTGTAATCTTGCAAAAATTTCTGATGAAATTGCTTTTAAAGAAGTAGAGCCGAATGTTCCGTTACCTGCTTGAACAGCCAAATCTCTGATACGTTGAAGGTGTTCTGTCAAAAGTTTGTAGTTACCTTCTGCAGTTGTCAATAAATCGTTACCGGTAGATGCGTTTGATGCAGCGATATCTAATGAACCGATTTGTGTATCCCACATATCTGCAATAGAATATCCTGCAGCATTGTCTGACGCTTTGTTAATTTTGTAACCGGTTGACAATCTTTCTAAAGATTGATTCAATGAATTTGTTGCACTGTTTAAGTTTCTTTCCGCAATAATTGATGCAACGTTTGTGTTGATTGTGAGTGTCATAGATTGATCTCCTTTCTCTCTTTTTGCGATACGTACTTTTACCAAACTTCCTTGTTTGGTATTCTATGTTTCTCTCATTTATTTTGATTTTGGACGAACTTACTCAGGGCTGTTTGTTATTTTTAAGTACAAACAACTCTTATAAACCGCTCTATAGCTGCGGTTTTTCTATTTAAGCTCTCTTTTTTTTAAGAAGTAGGGAATTATCTTGATTAACGACCTTTATTTCATATCTCAGCATTTACTTTTCTTTCCATAGAAAAGGTATAAGATATTTCCCGATTTGTGATTGAGGATAATGTAACTATTTTATACGAATTATCCCTTGGATATATACTCCTTACAAATTTAATATTGCAACAATATATTGTGAATGTAAATTGATTTGTCAAGTTTTTTTACAAAACTTTACAAAAACCGTTAAAAAAGGCAATTTTTGTAAAGAAAAATACTTTATATATTTATACAGGATAATTATGGAGTAATTCTATGGCATTAACTGCAACAACAAATCCTTGGTCAAGCGGAAACAATGATACTTTATCATTGCTAAAAGAACGCGGATACAATGCTGTAGAAACTCAGTACGGTAAATACTCTATTGATTTAGGAAACGGTAAAAAAGTTGAGTTTGAAAAATGGGAACCAATTTGGACTGTTCTAAACCGTATTCAAAATGCAGATGCAGAATCAGTTGAAAATTCTGACTCTGATAATGTGATGAAAAACTGGCATGACTTTTATCAAAAAAAATATGATGAAACTGTTGCGCAGTTAAAAAAAGCAAAAGAAAATGACAGCTGGCTCAAAACAATGTGGAAAAGAGCAAAACATACATTAACAAGCTGTTTAAAGAAAAATGATGCCAAAAAAGTTGAAGATATTCAAGATTCTCGAGAACGTGAATTAGCACAAGGTTATGAAATTGATGAAAATACTTTGTACGCCGATCACAGAAGAGAAAG
>CADBPN010000162.1 GCA_902796585.1 uncultured bacterium | reverse complement strand
TGCCCCATTTCGAACTGTCCACAGGAAAGTTCTCCATGGGCGACCCTGCTTGAACTAGTAATAAGTTCAAGCTTTTTTTTCGGGTTTGGGCAAGCGGAAAAGGGAATGTCTCATAAATGTCTCATTCAAACCTGACGGTTTTCAATTCGACTGCCACATTTCGAACTGTCCACAGGAAAGTTCTCCATGGGCGGCCCTGCTTGAACTAGTAATAAGTTCAAGCTTTTTTTTGCGGATTTTGGCAAGTGCGACGACGGCGTAAGCCGTCTAGTCACGTCCTTGTGAAACCGTTGTAATGAACGATAATTTTGTGTTTACAAAATATAGTGAATGTAAACGGTTGAACCGCCAATAATCCGATACAAAGCGGAAAAGGGAATGTCTCCTAAACGTCTCATTCAAACCTGACGGTTTTCAATTCGACTGCCCCATTTCAAACTGTCCGCAGGAAAGTTCTCCATGAGCGACCCTGCTTGAACTAGTAATAAGTTCAAGCTTTTTTTTCGGGTTTTGGCAAGCGAAAAAGGGAATATCTCCTAAATGTCTCATTCAAACCTAACGGTTTTCAATTCGACAGTAAACACTTTTAAGTATTAACATAATTGTTAAATAACATTAATGAATTTGTGTACTTGCGGTATTAATCTCGTGTTATTATATTGTTTTAAACATTTATTTAAGACTTCTAACATAAAATTCGAATTCACAGCCGGAACATTCTCTATCATCTTTGGTTGAAGTATTAGTTCAACATCAAATTTTCGGCACAATCCGCACATTTTAGCAATTTCTATGTCATTAATTTTTGAATCAAATACCGCTTTTACATATAATTCTTTAGCTGAAGCAACTGTAAAAAATTTTTCATGTTCTTCCCACAACGGTTTAAATCCTGTGCAAGAAGGTAATTTAACATCAGCTGAAATGTATTGGACATTATCTATTATCTCTTTTAAATTATTATATAAAGTTCCGTTTGTTTCCAAATAAACAGGAATTGGGCATGCTGGAAGAAATTCATTTAAAAAATTAACTTCTAAAAGCGGTTCACCACCTGTTAATGAAACAGAATGGCAATCTAAGTTTTTATTACAAATATTTACAAGTTCATCTACGTCATATTCTTTAGAGTTAACTATATTAAAATCAGTGTCACAGTAGTCACAGTTCAAATTGCAGCTGCAAAATCTTATAAACAGTTGCTTGTAACCTACATAAGGACCTTCCCCTTGAATAGATGTAAAAATTTCTTTTATTCGTACCATTTTATCTTCAATTAAAAAAAGCCCAATCATATTAATGACAGGGCTTTTCTACTAAAACTTAAACAATTAAACAGCTTTTTGAACTTTTCCTGCTCTTAAACAAGATGTGCAAACAGTTTTTCTAACTGCGTGACCATTATTATCAAGAACTCTGATTTCTTGTAAGTTCGGTGATTGTCTTTTTACAATTTGTTTATGAGAGAATGTCAATTTTGCAGCTTTTAAATCGCCTTTTCCACATATTTCACATTTTTTAGCCATAGTTCTATCCTTCTTTCTAATCTAGTGTAATAAAAGTTTACCTTAAACCTATTTATTTTACAAGAGTTTTTTGTAAAAGTTTGTAACATTAAAGAAATATAGGAGAAAAAATATTGCGGTTGATTGTTTATTTCTTAAAGCCGCTAATTCCCTTATGAATTTATTCTCCCATTCGCATCCCGTTAAAGAATATAAATTTTTGTAAAATATTCCCTTCAATTGTAACAATTTCTTAACATAAAGTAACAAAAAAGGCAATTTTTTAAAAGTTAAATACTTTATATATACATAAGAGATATTTAAGAAGAGAAAATTAAAAATTTTCTTAAGTAAATCAAATAGTAAAAGAGTATATATAAGGAGTTTGAATTATGGCAATCGGAGCAAGAGAGTTTATTGACAAATTATTAGTAGAAAAGTATTCACAAGAAAAAGTTGACAATCATAATGAAGATGCGCTTGTGTCAAAAGTTAATGCTGATGACATGATGTACGCAATGAATGCAGCCTCTTCAAATTTCAAGACAATGATGGCATTAAATAATCGACTTACTGCTGTCTGTTACGGAGTAGTCTCAAAATCGGCTAAATATGTCAAAACAGAAGAAGCCGTTTGTTAAATAAGTTCTAAAATCAACCATAGCAAAGCCTTTGTATATATTACAAAGGCTTTGCTATTTATGAAATTAACTGACCGTAAATAATTCTGTCAATGCCTGCCAAATCTTTTTCAATTTTTATGTTTTCAAAATATTCATTCATATAAGCTTTAACTTGAGAAGATTCGCCAATTCCCAATTCAAAAATAAGCCAGCCTGATGATTTAAGAAATTTTGGTGCTTCAGATATTATTTTCCTGTATAATGCTATTCCGTTTTCTTCAGCAAAAAGAGCTATAGAAGGTTCGTGCAAAACTTCCGGAGAAAGGTCGGTTCCAATTGGAATATATGGCGGATTTGATACAATCATATCAAATTTTTCTTCAGGTCGTATTTTTTCGTATAAATCAGATTTTCTAAATACGGCACGATTATTTATTCCTAATTTTGTGACATTATCCAATGCTATTCTAAGTGCATCGGAAGAAACATCAACTCCCAAAACAACCGCATTTGTTTTCTTTGCAATGGTGCAAGCAATGCAGCCGGAACCAGTACCTATATCAAGAACGGTTTCTAAACCTTTGTCATTTATAATATTTATAGCTTTAGATACAAGAATCTCTGTTTCGTCTCTTGGAATCAAAACATCGGGAGTAACTTTATAATATTCACCCATAAAATAAGCTTCTCCAATTATGTACTGAATCGGAGTTCTGTCTTTTATTCGGAGTTCAACTTTAGATTTTAAAATTTCCAGTTGAATAGTTGTAAGTTTAGTTCCCATAATGTAATCTTTTTCGGTATAATTGCAAAATTTTTCAAGAAGCATATCAATTTCTTTTTTGGCTTCATTTTCTTCTATGCCCGAATCAGTCAACATTTTTGTAATCATTTGAATGTTCATTTAAAATTCTTTCTATTTCGTTTCTTAAATCCAATTTGGATAACTCATTTATTTCTTTTTTTTCTATACAATATTTTTTGCATAATCTGTCATAATAGTAAAGTTGTTTTTTAGTCGGTTTTTCTTTTGACATTTTTACTTCTTGCAAAAATTTGCGTTTATTTTTTTCAAATTCTTTTTGTGCTTGAATTATAGGTTTCTGTTTTTCTTTATATTGATAATATTTTATGCACTCATTTATATATTTTTTAGTGTCTGAAATAAACTCATCATTTTCAATAAATTCTGCAAGAAACGGAAAACGTGATGCATTCAATTTTTGATAATACAATTCGTCATCAATAAATTTATCCAGAATATCAGAAGAATTTAGTTCTAAATTTTGTTTTACTATGGCTCTTAAATAGTTGCATAAAGCAGTTTTTTGAGTTTTGTCTAAATAATTGTAAATAAAATTTTTAATTTGATACATAAAATAATGATATCATAAATTGTCCAAAAGGCTTCAATTAATTATCCAAATTAGTGCAAAAAATTACCTTACCGGATAATTAAGTGTAAAATTTACAACAAAAGGGTTGAAAAATTTTTGTTTTTGTTTTAATATGAGTTTGACATAAATTCTGTATAGTTTTTTTTCCAAACCGGAGTGAGGGGAAATTTGCAGATAGTCGCCTAACAAGTTCTTAGACAGAAGGTAATAAAGAATTTAGGAGAGACGCTGTAGACGGTAACCGAACGAGAACCTTAAGAGACCGAAGGGCGGATTTTTATAAATGGTATGCAGAATGCAATTTACAATAATAAGAGGATTTCTATGATAAGAAAAACAGTCTTTGCAACTATTGCATTAGCTAGCCTGCTGTGCGTACAAGTAAAAGCTGCAACTCCCGAAAATGTAATAAAAGAAACTATAGTAAAGCATTCATTAGAAATGAATATTGATCCGGCTTTGGCTCTCAGTATAGCTAAAAAGGAATCCGGATTTAAACATGAGTTAAAAAGTTCGCATGGTGCTGTAGGTGTATTCCAGCTGCTTCCGTCCACTGCTAACAGGCTTGGTTTTAACCCGTATTATTTAAGTGAAAATATAAAAGCAGGACTAACATATTACAAACTTATGTATAAAATGTTCGGTTCTACAGAATTGGCATTGGCCGCTTATAATGCAGGGCCGGGAAATGTAAGAAGACATGGCGGGACAATTCCTCCATACTCTGAAACGAAGAGGTTTGTAAACCAAATAATGCTTGAATATAACAGACAAAAGGTCAATCCGGATCCGGCAATTGCAAAGGTTAAATCTAAAAAAGCTCCTATGCCTCCGGTGTCTACAGAAGCAAAGAACACCCCTAAACCGATAGAATTACCAAATTTAAGGGAAGTTCCGGAAATAAAACAATCCGAACCCGTTATGGAAATTTTATAATTACTATAACGTAAGTGATTCGAAATTATTTTTTGCCGAAAATATGATGATGACATACCGAGTCATTTCGGTTGGATTTATTCAATAGTCACTATCCAACCCTCAGGCGGTTCAATTTTGCCCATTTGAATACCGGTTAACGTATCATATAGTTTCTTAGTTATTTCACCCATTTTTTCCATTCCGGACGGGAATAAAATTTCTTTACCATGGTCTACAACTTTTCCGACAGGGGATAACACTGCTGCAGTGCCGCACAATGCGCATTCTTTAAAATCGTTAAGTTCTTCTATTCTAATTTCTCTTTCTTCAGCTTGTAAACCCAAGTATTTTTTCGCAACGTACATCAAAGAGCGTCTTGTAATTGATGGCAGTATTGTATTGGATTTCGGTGTAACAACTTTATTATCTTTTGTGACAAAAATTATGTTGGCACCGCCTGTTTCTTCCACCTTAGTTCTTGTTGCGGAATCCAGATACATATTTTCATTGTACCCTTGTTTGTGTGCATCAACAATTGCGTGAAGGCTCATTGCATAATTGAGTCCGGCCTTAACGTGCCCTGTTCCTAATGGAGCGGCTCTGTCAAAATCGGGAACTCTTAATGTTATCGGTTTAGCACCGCCTTTAAAATAAGGACCAACAGGTGAAGTAAAAATTCTGAATTGATATTCGTCAGCAGGTTTTACACCCATTACAGGATTAGTTCCAAACATGTAAGGACGAATATATAATGCAGCGCCCAAGCCATAAGGAGGCACAAAATCAATGTTTCTCTTAACTACTTCTTTAACGGCATAAATAAACCTATTTTCAGGAAAGACCGGCATTTCTAATCTTTTGGCTGAATCAGCCATTCTTGAAGCATTCATATCCGGACGAAAGCACACGACTTTATTATCAATAGTGCGATAAGCCTTTAAACCTTCAAAACAAGTTTGCGCGTACTGCAAAACTCCGGCACTTTCATTCAGGGTAACGGTTTCATCAGTAGTAATATTACCGTTATCCCATTTTCCGTCTTTATAATTTGAAACATAACGGTAATCTGTTTTTATATACCCAAACCCAAGATTACTCCAGTCGATATTTTTATTCATAAATCTCTCCTTAAGCTTTACTATATAATACAACAGTTAAATATTATTTTAAATACTTGAAAATTAATTTTCTCTATTCTAAAATCTTGTTAAATAAGAAAGGAGTTAAGATATGAAAAAATTACTTACAGTATTAGCTTTAATTGCATTTACAGGATCAGTTTTTGCAGCATCAGGATTCAGCAAGTTCACTTCTAAAGTTAATAGCGGACTAAATACTCTTAATCAAAAAGAACAAGCTTTAAATAACAAAATAGACAAAGCTCAAGCTGACAGAGCTGCTAAAAAAGCTGAAGCGCAAAAACAAGCAGAAGCAAGAAAGGCTGCAGCACAAGCTAAAATTGATGCACAAAAGAAAACTGTTAATGACACAAAAACTGCTGTAGAAAACGAAAAGAATTTCTGGAAAAGCTTATTCAGCAGAAATTAGTCTTTAGATAAAACAAAAAAAGAGGGTGACTAACAAAAAGTCATCCTTTTTTTGTAGAAGAATTTGACCGTTTAAGTCGTTATTTTATCCAATAATTTGACTACTTTTTTTTTAAATGTAAAATTAAAGAATAGTATGAACGAAGATGATAAACTTGGTATATACCATTTAATAGAAAAGGAATTAAATTCCTCAGATAAAATATTAAAACCTGACTTTACCCAAAAAACAGGACGTGAACTTTTGGCGTTTTATTTACAGTCTAAGTTTAAACAAGTTCTTGCTTATGACAATAAAGCAGCTCAACCGATATTCAAAGAGATAAAACACGATTTTATTCAGAAGTTTTCGACCAGATTAATACAGAATCCGTCAAAACGAATAATGATTGGCATAACCGGCGAATCGGCTTCCGGTAAAACAACAATATGTAAAACAATTTCGGAAGTTATTAAAAAATTTAATATGCCTGTTACAATTCTTACTACAGATAACTATTTTAACGATATTTCAGGTTTAATCAAAATATACGGAAGTTTTGATGCGCTAAGAGACAGCGGATACGATGTTGATTCTCCAAATAGCTTTCAACTTGATATTTTGAGAGAAGATTTGGAAAAAATTTCAAAAGGCGAGGATATAAAAACCCCTGAGTATCTCTTAAACGGAACAGGAGTTTCTGTCCCTAACGCCAAGTTAGTAAATTCTAATAAAATAATTATAGTAGAAGGTATGGCTTCCATGTACGGGGATAATAAAGATATTTATGACGTTAAAATATATGTTGAAACAGACCCCGAACTTAGAAAAGATTGGTTCTTAAAACGTGCATGCGCTGAGCGTAATCAAGATTTGGATAACGCGAAAAAGCACTGGGAATATATACTTGGCGCAGGAGAAAGGTATGTAAAACCTTATAGAGCAGATGCAGACATTATTATTAATGGGAACACAAATCTGGCATATTTTTCGCAAATATTGGAATACATCCATACAATAACCAACAACTTTGAAGAGTAAATATTTTTAAAGTGAATAAGGAAATATGCGGATTTAAAGAGGTAAACAATCCAACCTCCATAAGTCAGCCTGACTTCTTGACTGCTTGCAAAGCTGCGGGTGGGTAGTTGGTTGGAAGGTAAGAGGGTAGGAAGGTAAGAAATGAATATTTTGTAAAAAAATAAGAATATTTTGAGTTTTAGTAGACTTCATTTTCTTCTTTCCTTTAATTCGGACGTAAAGGAAAGAAGAAAACGAACCAAAAGAAGAAAGGAAACACCGGCTCAAAAAATAACCGCATCAGCCTTACGGCTGAAAATTGAATGGCTGTTGCAGGCAAAGCCTGCTCTCTTACGGAATCTAGCGGGGGT
>CADBPN010000161.1 GCA_902796585.1 uncultured bacterium | reverse complement strand
TACCATGCTTCCTCCATACTTTTCTTAAAATTAATGCTGTAATTATTGCAGTTATAAAAGAAAGTGTAGTAACAATGAGTGTAGGAATAATTATTTCAGATGGATTTTTAGCTCCGACTCCGACGAGAACAGCGATTACAGTTGCCGGTATAATTTGAAAGCCTGCGGTATTCATTCCTAAGAACATACACATTGAATCTGTTGCTTCATCTTTTTTATCATTATCTTCTTGAAGTTCTTTCATTACTTTTAAGCCGATAGGAGTTGCTGCATTTGTTAAGCCGAGAGCATTAGCAGAAACGCTCATAGCTATATCTCCAACTGCCGGAGAATCTTCTTTTATATCTTTAAATAATATCTTTGTTAAAGGCTTTAATATTTTAGCAATCAACTGAACAAATCCTGCTCTTTCGGCAATTCTCATAATTCCCAGCCAAAATGCCATTATTCCTATTAAGGAAAAAGAAATTTTAACCGCAGTATCACATGCGGAAAGCATGCTCGATGAAACCTCTCCTATCCTTCCGTTAAAACAAGCTAAAATAATTGAAACTGCTATAAGTAAGAAAAATATATAGTTCATAAATCTATATTAAAAAAAAAATATATATTTGTCACCATATTTATCTTATTATATAATTAGATGAGAATGTATAATGAGGGATAGAGTATAAATTATGACAGATATGAATAATTTACCGGAGATAAATGATAATTTTGATACCATTAAAACAATGCTTAATTCAATAAGAGCACAAGGTATTTTGAATACTTCCGATGTTGATAAGCTTCTTGAAGGAATTAATTCCAAACTTGAAAAAATTAACACCGAAGAAGACATAAATATTATCAAAAACTTTTTAACAAATTTAAAACAAAACCTCGATGAACGTCATAATACTCTTATTTCAAAGTTTGGAGCTATTGAATCGTTATTTTCAAACTTACTGAAAAACAGCTCTGAGACTCTAAAATCAAGTGAGTTGAAAGAATTATTCGACATTGTTGCAACTAATTTATCAGTATTTTCAAGAGAAGTTGTTTCTCAAAAAGAAACACTTACGGACATTACACTTAGATTAGATGCAATGCGTTCCGACGATTCAAGAAAAAACGATATCATTAAAAATATTTCAGTATTAAAGTCTGACATAGACAAAATTAATAATGGTTTTGATTCCGTAGTATTAAGTTTGAATGAAAACTTCAAAACTGTTTTAAAAACAATTGCAGAAGTAGACCAAACCGAATACATTTCTAATTTTGGCCAGCAAATTGAAGATATAGTAAATTCATCTAATACGATATTATCTGCAATACAACTTTTAGATAAAAAGAATGCTCAGCTTGACGATTCTATAAGTAACTTGGTAACAAAAGATGAATTAATCAGTACTAAAAATGCTATTTCTGATTTATCCGCAAAAAGCAAAGAACTGACTGATTTAGTACAAGTCATGACACAAAAGTCATATAAAATTGATAATTTAGCGGATAAAATTGATGCTTCCGTAAATATTATTGCAGGTCTTAAGTCCGCATTACAGGAAGATGAAAATAAGACTGATCAAATTATTATTGATAAATTGAATGATTTAGAAACAGTGGTACAAACCGTATCATCTGCAAGTGATTTTGAAAACTTTAAGTTATCATTGGAATCTTTCCTAAAAGAAATTTCAGAAAATTCCGACAGATTTTTAAACGAACTGAGATTATCTTCTGATTCAGTAAAGAATTTGGCTGCGGATTTCAGAACTTTAGATTTGGATTTTAAATACCAGACACTTATATCTAATATGGATAAAGTCAGAGAAGATATAAAAGAACAAATCGTAGAACAAACTGATAAATTCTCTCAGCTTTTAGATGCAAATATTTCAAGAACTATAGATGATGTAACAGAAAATGCACAGCTTTTGAATTCAAAATTAAATGATACTCAAGTAACAATTGCGGATTTATGTCAAAAGAATTTTACGGATATATTGGAACATATTTCAGGATTAAAGAGTACCGTTTCTCAATTGGATGAAAATAATGTTGCTGCCAACAATGCAATCTTTTCAAATGTTACAGACAGACTTGCTATGTTTGAAAGTGATTTGAAAACTTCACTTGAAAAGCAAGAGAATTATACAAGCCAATCTTCATCAAACCTTATAGATCAGATATCTTCGTTAAAAGAACTGACGTCAAATCTTGATTATAAGATTGATGCATCTATAATTGAATTGTCAAATACAAGGAAAGAGTCCGAAAATGTAAAATCTTCAATCGACAGATTATTAGCTCAGGACTTTGTTTCTTTATTAAATGATTTAAGAGCGGACTTATATGCATCAAAAAATGACTTATCAAAGTCCATAGAAGAGTATAATAGCGATATTTCAGAAAAACTTGCAAACGACCTGTTTAATAAGTACGAATTATTGATAAGCAGACTGGATAATATGTCTGATGAAATAAAAAGTACGCAAGCAAAATCTTTGAATGATTTAAAACCAATATTTGATAATATATCGGCTTCTCTTTTAGATATTTTATCCTATGTAAGTGAACAAGATAAATCAAATAATCAAGATTTGAGTGACAAGCTTCAGGAAATTTCTGTTTCATTAAACGGCAATAATATAAGTTATATAGAAAATGTAAGAGATATTGTCGATTCAGTAAAATCACAAATTGAACTTAGTATAAAACAAATAAATAATGACAATATCAATAAAATTAATGAAATCGGAGATAGACTTGTAAGTCAAAATGATTCTGTAAAAACAGATATTAAAAATACTTTCAATAAACTAATAGAAGTAGAAAACAATTTTAACAAAATAAAAGAGCTCATTGACGTTAACAGCTTAACTCTAACAACTAATATACAAGATGCAATAACTACTGCTGACGGTTTAAAATCCGACTTTGAAGCAAGATTATTTGATTTAAAAAATTCTCTTTTGGAAAAAGTTTCTGATTATAAAAAAGAATTTTCTTGTGAAAGTGCTGATATAATAAGCGAATTCAAGTTTAATTCGGAAACTTTACACACGAAAGCAGTTCAGAATGCTTCCGATTTAAAGAATGAATTAAAAGATGAAATTGAAAACACAATAGATACACTAAAAACAGAAATATTAGAACTTAATAACAGCATAATAAAAATTTCGGATAAAGTTGATTCGTCTAAAGTTGGTTTTACAGACTGTGTAAAAACAATTTCCGACAAAGTGGACGAGTCTAAAGTTGATATTGCAGATTATGTTAAAACAATTTCCGACAAAGTGGACGCTTCGAAAGTTGATTTTGCTGATTGTGTAAAAACAATTTCCGACAAAGTGGATGCTTCGAAAGTTGATTTTGTAGACTATGTAAAAACTGATCTAAAAGAAGATATCGGAAATACATTGAGTTCTATAGAACAATCAAACAGCCAAGCTGTTATTACATTGAGAAATGATGTTGAAGAAATTAAATCGAATTTTGCCAACCTTGATATTTCGGTTCAAAATCTTGCAAAAGAAAATACTGCAGCTCTTACTTCAACATTGGCAAAAATCTTGGAACATTTTGTTTCTTTAAAAACTCTTATCAGTAATTATGATGAACAATCTAATACAAAAATGCAGCAATTTATTGAATTTATAAGAGAAGATTTTGAAACCATACAAAATTATTTTGAGAACATTGACAAAAACATAGATGAAGATTTAACAAGACAATTATCAATAATTGAACGAAATTTTGAATCATTAAATACAATGATTTCACATGTTATGGCAAAGGGTACGGATATTTTGGTAGGCAGAGTGAACGATGAACTCCAAAATGCTTCCGAAACTCTCGGTGTGTCTGTAGGCGAAAAACTCGAACAATTCAAATCCTATATTGATAATTTATTTGATAATATTTCATCTAACAGCGATAAAAATGTAGATTTTATCAAATCAAAAATTCTGGAATTAAATACAATTTTAGAAGAATCTATAGAAAAACAAACAAATAATTCTGTTGTATATTTAAATGAAATTTCCGAGAATCTTAAAACATACATGGCAAGTAACTTTGAAATGACATTTAAAGATTACGATGTACTTAAAGAAAAGATAAACTTATGGATACAAGATATCAATAATTCAAATGAACTTCTTGTTTCCGGTATACAATCAAAAATTGATGATATTACCAATTTTGTAAAATCTATTATTGATATTCAATCTCAAGATATAAATTCAATTCTTGATAAAGTTGGGTCAGACATTCAAAATTTGAATTCTCAGGTTGTTTCATCTGATGAAAATATAAATTCCGCTATTAATAGAGTTGCTTCAGATGTTCAAAGTTTGAATGCTCAAGTTGTTTCATCTGACAGCAATATAAATTCCGCTATTAATAGAGTTGCTTCGGATGTTCAAAGTTTGAATGCTCAAGTTGTTTCATCTGACGAAAATATAAACGATACAATTAATACTTTATCTTCAAAAATTCAAACATTATTCGAAAACGAATCAATAAATCTGTTGTCTGAATTAAGTAACACTTCAGTTAATTTATCTGAAAATATTAACGAAAAAGTAAGTAATCTTAAATCAGAGATTGATGAATTCAAACAATTGTTTAACAATGTTTCAGGCACAAATGCAAATTCAATTTTGAATAAATTAAATACAATATCAGCAGATTTTAATTCTCTAATAGAACAAACTCGTGCTTATCAGGATGAAAAAGCGGAAGCGTTATCTAATTTAATTGTTAATAACTACAAAGATTTAAGTGATACATTAGAGACCAATGTAGAAGTAAAAGGTAATTCTTTATTAACAGCAATTAGTGAAAATTCGTTAAGTCAAACACAAGCATTCGAAAGTTTAATTGATGATGTTTTAAATAAAGTGGAAGCTGCTAAACAGAATTCAACATTATGCAAGGATATCATAACAAAACTACTAAAAGAACAACTGGATTCTATAGTAAATAATATTGAAAAAGAAACGGATGTTATTACCGGCGATTTGTTGGAACAATTTGCAATATTAAAAGATACACAAAAAGATGAACTTCAAATGCTCGGCACAAATATCGAAGGAGTTATAGAAGGCTATATTTGCGATTCGGTCAATGATATTAAATCGTATTTAGATATTAAAACCGATTCTTCTATTTTAAATACAAAGTTGGATAATCTGAAGACTGAATTGGAAAATTCATCAGACAGTGTTCTTGAAAATATAAACAAATTATTAGAAATTAGCGTATTTTCTGATGCCATAAGCGATTTAAAAACAACAAATCAAGTTTTAGTGACTTCTATGGCAGATGATTTAAACAAAAAATTGACAGAATTTATTACGGAAAATGTTTCAAATAATTTAGAAGATAAATTTAACTATTTTGATAAAAAGTTTATAGATACAATAGTTGATAAATATGAATCAATAAAACTAATAACAACCGAATACGGAAAAACATTTGATAAAGTTGAACTTACAATAGGTCAGTTATTGAGTGCGTTCAATGAATCAAGAAAAGATGTTGATAAAAACATAGAACAAGCAATGGGCTTGATAAATAAATCGATTGAAAACTTGTCATTAGGTTTTTCTGATTTAAAAGCTCAAATATTAAACAAATCTTTTGACAAAGCATTCCAGGCTTCTATGAACAATCAAATTTCGGGTATCGAGTCACTTATAAAAGAAGAACTCGGGTACTTAGAAGATGTCAGCGAACTTTGCTCAAACAACTTACCGGAATTAACCGAAATGAATACAATTGTTAAACATAGTATTCAAAAAGGAGTAAATGAGCTAATTTCGAAAGTTGATGACAACAGTGAAGCAGTTGAAAACGGTATTAAAACATTAAAAACAGATATTATTACTCAATTTATTAATATATTTAATCAAATATCATTTGTTACGGAACAAGAAGAAATTATAGACTTTATTCAAGAAAAGCATTCCGAATTAGTAACTATTTTGAGTCATATTGTTACTACTGTAGATGACGTTACTGACGTTAAAGATAATCTGACCGTTGTAGATAATAAAATCAGCGATATAAAAGAAGATATTGATTTAATAAATGAAAAAATAACTTCTATGATGTCTGCAGACGGTAATATCGATTATGTATACAGTTTACAAGATTTAGAATCTGATATTGCAAACCTTCGAGTAGTTCTTAATGAGATGAAAGCTGATAACAAATCTAAGGAATTTGAAGAATTATTCAGCTCTACAGACAAAATATATTCACTGGTTGAAACAATAAGAAGCGAGCTTCCCAGATTTGAAGCGGAAGAGTTTAAAAAAGATTTTAATAACTTAGCGGATGATATAGTCAGCATTAGCACAAGAACAAATAAACTTATTCTAACTTCAGATGAATCATATAAAGCATTACAAGACAATTTACAAGACTTTAAACTTGTTATTAATGATTTAGATGAACGTTCCAGAAACTTTGTTCAAGATGCGGGCATAGATAAAATTGATGACAAATTGGCTGCTTTAAATACACAAATTCAAAACGGTGCAAAAACAAATCAAGTATTCAACCAAGTATTTGAATACTTAGCAGAATGGGTTGATAAAGCAGGCGACCAAATTAATGCAATATCGGATAAGGTTGAAACATTAGATGATATAGGTCAAATAAAAGTAATGCTTGAAGATCTTAAAGCGGAAGCTGAAGATTCGTCTGAAAGCACAGAGCTTGTTAATACTTTAAGTAATATTTTTGATAAACAAGCAAAAAGAATCTCATCATTGGAGGCTAAAATCGACAGAATGGTAGTTGAAAATACTATCAATAATAAAAATAATAAAATTGATTTAACTCCGATGGAAGATACTCTTAACAGATTCCTTGCTGCAATGGACGATAAATTAGCTTCTCAACAAACAAAGATTAATTCTCTGGAAGAAAAACTTGCAGAAATGTGTCAATTGGTTGATAATAAAGATACCGCACAACTAACTAAAAAAGTAGGCGGTATGGACAGACAAATTGCAAAATTAAACAAAAGTATCGAAAAAATAGCATCACATGTTGTTGAAAAGTAATATTAATGATTTGAAAAATATTATAAAAAGCGAAAACGTTCTTTTTTCAAAAGAAGAACGTTATTGCTATTCTCAAGATTCGACTCATGTAAACCAAAAAATTACAATTCCTGACGTAGTTGTTTTTGTTGAAACAGTTGAAGATGTACAAAAAATACTGAAATATGCAAATATGCATAAAATTCCTGTAATTGCCAGAGGAGCAGGAACAAACATGGTAGGAGCTTGCGTATGCCAAGACGGAGGAATAGTATTAAATTTTTCAAAAATGAATAAAATATTAGAGTTCTCTCCTGAAGATATGGTTATGAAGGTTCAACCGGGAGTTGTGCTTAATGATATAAAACTACTGGCAGAAAGAGAAGGACTGTTTTATCCGCCGGACCCTTCAAATTTCAAAGTTTCTACAATAGGCGGAAGCATCGCACAATCTTCCGGAGGTGCAAAATCCTTTAAGTACGGAACAACAAAAGATTATATTTTGAGTTTAAAAGTAGTTCTTGCAGATGGTACATTAATGAGACTTGGTGCCGGTACTATAAAAGATGCTGTAGGATATCATCTAAACCAGCTCATTATAGGAAGCGAAGGAACTCTTGCAATAGTTGTTGAAGCAGAGTTAAAACTTATTCCTCTGCCTGAAAGTTCCGGAATTATAACCGCATATTTTGATACAATTCAAGATGCAACATCGGCAGTAAACCAAATTATAAAACAAAGAATATTTCCTGCTACGATAGATTTTATGGACAACAACTCTATAAAAACGGTTGAAGAATTTTATCCTAGCGGACTGAATACAACTAAAGCATGCCTGCTAATGATAGAAATTGACGGTTATGAATCGTCTTTGACTATACAAAAAGAGAAAATATTTGAGATTTTAAATAATTACGGAAATGATTACGATTATACAGCCGACAAAATACAAATGGAAAAAGTTTGGACAGCCAGACGTTCAAGCTTTGCCTCTACGGCTAAACTCGGACGTGATGTTATCAGCGATGACATTATAGTACCTCGTTCTAAATTACCCGAAGCTCTTTCAGGAATTCAATCAATATGTAATAAATACAGTCTTAAAGCTTGTATTGTAGGACATATTGGCGATGGAAATATTCATCCGCAAATAGCGCTTAATATGGATAATGATGAAGAATTTAAGAATTACCAGGGAGCTAAATCTGAAATATACTTATTAACAGTGTCATTAGGAGGTACAATCTCCGCAGAACATGGCGTAGGTATAGAAAAAATTCCCTATTTAAATAAAGTTCTGGATACAAACTCAATAGATTATATGAAAAAAATAAAAATGTTATTTGACCCAAATAACATCCTTAATCCGGGCAAAATTTTTAAATTATAATAACAAAGGAGAATAAAATGGATATAATAGTCATTTATTGCACAGTTCCTAATAAAAAAATAGCAAAAGATATTACAAAAATATTAATGAAACACAAGTTAGCAGCTTGTGTAAACATGATTGAAAATATAAAATCCGTATTTTCATGGGACGGAGAAGTCTGCGAAGAAAAAGAAATACTTATGATGATAAAAACAAGACGTTCAAATTACGGAAAAATCAAATTGGTAATAGAGGATTTGCACCCGTACACAGTACCGGAAGTAATAGCATTACCTATTATTGATTGCAGCGAAGATTACTTAAAATGGCTAGTGAAAGAAACAGAATCATAGATTGCATAAATTATCTTGAATCCCTTGGTATAACTGTCAATGTAGGTAAAAACAAAGCCCGCGGTAACAAAGGTATATTTATGCACAATGCAGATAACTTTAGGATTGATATAAGGAAATTAGAAACTGAAAAAGAAATTTTATCGGTTCTTATTCATGAATTTTCACACTATATACACTTCTTGCACGATAAGACTCTTAAAAGTTTAGAGTTCGCTTTTGGCGAATATAGTGAAGATATACACGAAGAGCTTATTAACGTAACTGTTCAATCACTACCTAAAAAGTACGCTAAACAGTTATTTAAAGAAAAAGAATCGGCTGATTCGGATATAAAAGCTCAAGCGAAAATTTTAAAATCGAAGTTTGCGGATTTTAAAATTTCAAAACCTTATAAAAAAATTGAATCCACATTTACCGTACCGGCAAATTATCTTTTGAAATATGACAGAATTAAGTACTTTAACAAAATATACTCTATAACAAATGCCGTTAATGATTTTCCGGAATTAACAAGGGAGCAAATTGCGTATATGGAATTACGCTCCAAGCAAAGAAAATTAAAAAGAATCAATTCAAGAATCAGCAAGCTAAACCGTTATTATAATAATCCCAGCGAACTATTTTCACGCTTCATGGAAATGTACGTTTTGGATAATGAAAACTTAAAAAATATAGCACCCTCTGCTTTTTCTAAATTTATCGAAATGAATGATAAATCAGATGACAACTATCTTATGAAACTCAATGAATTTGTTAAACTTGCAATTAATTAATCATCTATGCAAAAACATTCATATATGTTTCAATGTTTTTATCTATGATGTTTTTATCGGTTTCCATCATAGAATTTATAGCTTGAAGTTCAGTTTGTAATTTTTCCATTCTTAAATCAATACGACTTTCTTTTTCGTTAATTTCATTCTTTCTGTTTTCATAAACAGCAAGAGCTTCATACCTTACATTCGGATCATTTACTTTGATTAAGTTGTCGTTGTAATAAGCTGAACCTACTGTATAATCGTATTTATTCATTTTAGATAAAGCAGTTGAACCTTCTTCATAGTCATTGTTTACTGTCATTAATGTCAGATTGTAACAGTTGTTCTGCAACATATTGTTTAAATAACTGCTGTCATCTGCAACTTGCTCGTCATATATCCAGCCCTGTTCTGCAATTGCCGTAAACAAGTGATCGTAGAAACTGATTTTATTTCTGTTTTCGGTACTATCCATTGCTTGATTATAAGCATCCGCTGCAACTCCTTCTGCAGTAACAGCTGCTTGATAAATAGCTTGATAATTTTCGTAATTAGCTTTCCACTCACTCCATTTTGAACCCTCTGTACGATCTCTTAAACCTATTCTCGGAGGAGTATTATTACCTGTTTCAGCTTGTTTTTTATCTCCTTTATAATTAGATATTATTTCTTTAAATAATTCTTCGACATTAATATCAGCATCATTAACCTTGCCTGTCATAACAAGATTTGCGCTGCTGTCATTGAAATATTTTTCTTGTGATATGTTTCCGCCATAAAAATCGGAACGCCCTTGACATGCTTCTTGCCATAATTCAAAATCTTCATCCGATAAAAAGCTTTTTAATGATGACGATATTGAATTAATAAGCGATTCTATTTCACTTTTACTGCTGACATGAATTTTTTGGCTGCCTTTATAAGCATCTTGAATATTAGATGGCATTTTTTTGATTAAGCCATCCATATTTTCATAGACTACAGGTTCCAGTGTTTTCTGCTTTTGTAATTGCGAATAAGCTTCCTCTGTTGCCTTTGATGCTTTATCTGCTGCAGCTTTAGTAGTATCATTTGCCAAAATAGCGCTGCTGTCTATTCCTGTAATTTCTTCCAAAATGGTTAATCTGTTACTTTCCCAATCTCCGCCGGGTTGACCGTTAGGAGATATCATTTTTGCGTACTGTAAATATTTGGTATCAACTACTACACGTCCTTCCGTATCTGTTAAAAGAATCGGTTTTTGAGAACCGGATACTCCTGCGGTTGGTGTCATAAGAGCACCATAAGTAATATCTGTGTATGTTGCTCCGCCATTAGGAGACCATTTAAATATATTCGCATTAAAAGAATTGTTATATTCTAAAGAAGCTTCCTTTGCTTCTCGGGTTATTGCCTGTTTTCTTGCAGACAAAACCATTAGTTCACGACTGATATCGTGCTTTCTGTTAGTTAATGATAATAATCTGCATTGTGAACTTGAAAAACCCATGATAATACTTTTCCTTATTTGTCCCTTTTATCATGTATTACGGTCAAAATCGGTAAAATCTTTAATAATTTTACCCAAATTGTTACAAATCTTAACAAAAATTTACAGAATTTAATATTTAAAGTCTGCAAAAAAATTTTAATTTTTCTGCAGACTCATATTTTTAAAATTTTATTAAATTCACCTTAGCAAATTAAAAAATTAATTTTATAAAATATTAATTGCGATATTTGGAGCTTGATTTGCACCGTCAAGTTTTATAGATGCGTGCTGAACAATTTGTCCTTTGAGTGCTTCAGAAGAGCTTTGTTCCAAACTTATATTATTATCGGCAAATATTGCAAAATTATCACCTTCAATAGAGGCAGTTGCTTTTGCAAATAAACTGTCTACTATATTTGACGCAGTATTCAAATCGTCTTGTTTACCGGAAATTAAGTTTATAAAGTTATTTAACATTTCCAGCATGCTGTCAGATGACCAATCCTCAGAAGAAAGACCTGATAAATCAAAGTCCATTGACGCATCTACATTAATTTGAAGAGAACCGTCTTCTGCCAAGCCGATTTCAATTGTTGCAGATGCACCTATACTAAAGGATTTGTTATCAGAATCACCGCCTATAGTCATATCAAAAGAAATAGATGCTAATACCTCGCTCATCGGACTTTCTTCTGATTCTTCGCCTTCACCTACACCAAATAAATCTTGCCAGCCGGGGATATTCAGCCCGAAGGACTGTGCAAGCGGATTTACTCCGTTAAATTCTGTATTATTTTTTATATTTTGAATATTGGCAATTCTTGAGTTTACTTCTTCTTGAATTCTATTCAATAAATCTTCGCTAAGATTACCTTCTTTTGCTTGCGCTATTAAAGAACGAAGGCTTTCTCCTTCTCTTTTCATTGAAGAAAGTCCGTCCATTGCGGTAGAAATCATATCTTTAAAATTTGCAAAATTGTCAAACTGACTATCATATTTTGACAGCATATTTGTCATATCAGGAGCATAATTACAAGCTGTGTCATCAATAAATTTATTGCCTGACTTGTTATTATTGTGAACATTTGCAGCATTGTTAAAAGAAGTTTTGCTCAATTGCGTCAAAAGCGTTGACAAGTTTGCATTAATTGTTTGCATAAATAATCCTTTCAAGGTTGTTGCTTGGGTTGTATACACCACAATTTGGTATATTTTGTTTTCTTACTCTAAAATCCTACCAAAGTATTCCGTTACTATACAATAGCATAATTCCACATTTATCGCATGAAATAACAAAATCTCAAAAAAAACGTTACAAATATTAATATTTAAAGCTATAAAGCTGATAAATCAAAACATTATGACTTAAAATAATCACAAATAAGTTTTTCACGTTTTGAAAATACTTTTTTAATATTTTCAATGATGGGATTTTTATTTAGCTCTTCCAGATTTTTCTTAAGTATTGCTTTTTCCAAAATTAATGTATTATAAAGCTGATTACATACATCACTTGAATTCCGGTGTAAATGTAATTTTTTAATTTGTAATTCTTTTTGCTCAATTTGTTTTTTTATTTGTTGTTTCTTATCCACAAAAAGACCTCTTTCATGTAAATATTAAACGATTATCTGTATTTTTCAATCAATCTTTTAGTGTATTTTAAACGATAAATTAACGCAAATGTTTTACAATATTATAATTTACATCATATTTTTCGGAATACCTTTTTAATTCCTTAATAACAACGCCGGACAACATAAATACCGCAATCAAGTTTGGTACGGCAAGAAATAAAGTTACAGCATCCGAAAGGTTAATAATTGATTGAAAATTCATTGCTGAACCCGCAATAATACATATACAATATAATGCCTGAAAAGTACGTGTTTTATTAATACTTTCGCCAAATATAAAGTTCCAAGCTTTTACCCCGTAATATGAACCGCAAAGCATTGTTGAAAGAACAAAACAACTTGCCATAACAGTTAATAAAATCGGGAAAAACGGGCAAATAGTTCCGAATGCCTTCGATGTAAGCTCTATACCGGCAATTCCGTCAACTGTTAAATAAGCTTTTGAAACAACTATCACAAATGCGGTTGCCACTCCGACAATTACAGTATCTACAAAAGGTTGAAGCATAGAAATAAAAGCTTGAACAACCGGTTTATTTGTATTAACAGCCGAGAAAGCAATCGGAGCAGTTCCTAATCCGGATTCATTTGCAAACATTGCTCGTCTGAACCCCCACAACAAACAAGCAAAAGCTCCTCCTGCCATGGCTTTTGGAGAAAAAGCTTCTTTTATTATTATAATTACAGTCTCCGGAAGATGATGAATATTTAATAAACAAACAACAAATGCGCTTAAAACATAAAGAGAACACATAATCGGAGTAACTTTAGAAGTAAATTTACCTATAGCTTTAATTCCGCCTATTATAGTGAACCAAGTAATTACCGCAACAATAGTTCCTAATATCCAGCCATTATTTGCAAATACACTTTCATTTCCGCCTGTTATTTCCGTAAATTGCGCAGTCATAGCATTAATTTGGAATAAATTCCAACCGCCAATCATCGCAAAAACCGCACATATTGCATAAACTTTTGCTAAAAACATACCAAATTTTTCTGAATGTTTCCATTTATTCCAAATTCCGCCCTTAAATGCAACAGGAATGTAATACATCGGGCCTCCTGATACACTGCCGTCAGAGTTTGTTTGGCGGAATTTTACTCCTAAAAGCACTTCTGAAAATTTAAGAGCCATGCAAAATAACCCCGCAATTATCATCCAAAAAATCACTCCCGGCCCGCCGATAGAAACTGCTGCCGCGGAACCCGCAACATTACCGATTCCTGCAGAAGCGGAAATTGTTGCACTAAGAGCCTGAAATGAAGAAAGTTCACCTTTTTTCTTTCTCTGGAAACCGGTTGTATTATTATGCTCAAAATTATCTGTAATAAGCTTTATAGCGTGCTTGAATCCCCAAAACCCTATAAAACAAGTTCTGAACGTAAAAAATAAAGCTGCTGTTATAAGAAGTGCAACCAAAAATTCAATTTTAACTCCGCAAATCGTAACAGAAGAAAATATTATTCCCGAAACTCTGTCAGCAATCGGCGAAAGCATGCTATCTATTACGGCATCTAAATTCATAAAATTATAATAACATAAAAACAAACACAAAATCTAACGAACAAGAAGAACAAACCAATTAGAAGACTTCATACTTGCTCCTTCTTTGGCAAATTGTACCATACCTTTTTTCTTGATATTAACAAATCCGGAAAGTTTATAATTCTCAATTTCTGAATTTCCGGTTGTAAAAGTATAGCCGTTTAAATCTATACCTCTGTCATTAAAAATTATTACTTTTAAGTCTCCAAATCCTTTTTTAATTTTTAAAGCATTTGTTTCGGGACTGAATTCAGACATTCTGATAATTCTATATTCAGGAAATATTAAAGCAACCTCATCATAAGATAATGGTGATTTAGTTAAAACTCCTTCCGAGAAATCAAATTTATAAAACATTCCATCGGAATTTGAATATCCGACAAACATTCCCTCTGCTATGAAATCGTATTCACAATCGTTTGTAAATGCAAAATCTTTTTCTGAATTTAAGTAATCTGAATAATTTCCAAATCCTTTTGTTTTAATAAAATACAAATCATTTTTTGAATTTACTTTATAAGACCACTCCGAAGTATCCTTGTTATACGAAATTTTTGTTTTATAAGGAATATTTTTATATTTAATACCAAGCAATTCTGACGCTGATACTTGTGTCATCGTCAAAACTGAAAGAAATAATATTAATAATGTTTTTTTCAATCTCATTTCCATATTTTTATTATATCACCATAAGAGTTTAAAACATAAATGCATAAAATATTTTAAAACCCTTGTTTTTATTAAATTATGGGTTTATAATTTAAAACATAAGAGGACTTTGGGACATGAAGAGAAGCATATTTTACTGCTTAATTTTATTTTTAACTTTTTTTGCTTGTATTCCTGCGTTTGCGGAAGAAGACAGCGAACTCAATCAATATATAATAAATCCAAATGAAGTTATATTTAATCAATCACAATATATGATTGATGTTATTGATCCGCAAGCAACTACAAACACAAAAGGTGCAAATTACCCCGGACTTAGAGGTGCAAATCAGCTTGTTATATATACTCCGAACTTTGGATTTCGTACAAATACCAATGAATTTGGGACAGAAGCTATCGTGGAAGGCAACACAGTAACTTCTCTAAGCGGAGCGGATTCCTTAATTCCGGCAGGCGGATTTGTAATAAGCGGGCATGGAAGTGCTAAGAAATGGATTAATGAAAATTTAATGGTCGGAGCAAAAGTCTATATTAATCCCGAAACAAAAACAATAGATTCTTACATAACTTCTGAAACATTCCTTTTTGGAGCAAAAGAGAGAATAAAAGAAGTTCAAAATTTAATGACATATTATAAAATTCATAATCCGTATTATAACCAAAGACGAACGGAACAAAGCATAGAAAAAGCTGAGTCATTTATCCAAAAAGCTCAAAGAAACAGTGAAAATGCCCAAAAATACGCATCAAGAGCAATTGAGTATGCTGATTCTGCGCTAACCACCGTAATTCCTTACGATTACAATGAATTAAAAGGGGTTTGGATTCGTCCGACATATTTTACTGTAGATGAAATAGTTAATGTTTTAAACAGAATTGCAGATGCAGGAATCAATAATGTTTTTATAGAAACGTACTACCATGGACAAACTATATTCCCTTCTAAAACGATGGAAAAATACGGATTTTTAACACAGAATCCTCTGTATGCAGGATTTGATCCTCTGAGAATATGGATAGTGGAAGCTCATAAAAGAGGCATAAAAGTTCATATATGGTTTGAATCTTTTTATGTAGGAAACAAATCTCCTGAAGTTAATCCAAAGTATATTTTGGCTCAAAAACCGGAATGGGCAAATTATCAGAAAAAGAACATAGATTCAGAGACAATCCCCTATTCTGTTTCTGAACACAACGGATATTTCTTAGATCCGGCTAATCCGGAAGTTCAGGATTTTTTATGTGAACTTATACAAGAAATAGTTCTTAAATACCGTCCGGACGGAATTAATTTGGACTATATAAGATATCCTCAGTCGCTGACTCCTAATTTCTCAAATTATGATATGTCAAATTGGGGTTATACAAAATATGCTCGGGAAGATTTTCAAAAAATGTTTGGAATAGATCCCATTGAAATTAATACGACGGATTCGTTGTGGTATTTTTGGAAATCTTATAGAGCCGGGAAAGTCACAGACTTTGTAAGAAGAGTCGGTGAAATTTGCCGAAAAAACAATACCGCAATTACAGCTGTTATTTTTCCGAATAAAGAACTTGCATTTGATACAAAACTCCAGGATTGGTCAATTTGGTCATACAATAATTTTATAGACGGATTTACACCATTATTCTTAACCTGTGATGATAAGACAGCACTCAATTTAATGGGAAATATTATTAATAACAAATCTCCAAGAACAAAACTTTATGCAGGATTATTTGTAACATTTATGAATGGTGCAAATTCAGATTTAATAAAACAAATTCACGCAGCAAGAACTTGTAAACTAAATGGCTTAATTATATTTGATTATGCACATTTAAAGGACAATTATATAAATACTCTGACAGAGAGTATATTTAGACCGCTTGCACAAACAAGACAACAAGAAAATCGAAGGACAAATTATCGTGACGGAAGAAGATAACAATTCTGGGAAAAGAGCTTTTATAGGGGTTTGGTTTGAATGCTGCAGCACGTATGGCAGACTGTATAAAAACAAAGCAGGCACTATGTATGTAGGAAGATGTCCCAGATGTTTGAGACCTGTAACGGTAAAAATAGGCGGAGAAGGAACAAATAGGAGGTTTTTTCGTGGAAGTTAATTTAGAAAATTTAAGAAAAGAAAATGAAGTTTTAGATATTTTTTGTAATTTGGTATCAATACCGTCTCCATCTTTAAAAGAAGAAAAAGTATCGGAATGGATAATAGATTTTTGCAAAGAAAACGGAATTTTCGGGAAATTAGATAATTACGGAAATGTCTACATATATATACCGGCTACGGATAGTTCAAAAGAACCTATAATGCTTTCTTCACACATGGATGTTGTAGGTGATGACAGTCCTGTTAATATTTATTTAGACGGAGATTTTATAAAAGCTCAAGGAAGAACTCTCGGAGCTGATGATAAAGTCGGTGTGGCATGTGCTCTTAAACTTGCCAAAGATTTAGCTAAAAATACTTCCGGAATAAATCATGGCGGTTTGGAAATAACTTTTACAAGAGATGAGGAAACCGGTATGAGCGGAATTGAACATGTAGAATTTGATAAAATCAAGTCAAAATACGTTCTTGTTTGTGACGCTGATAAACTGGGCCAGCTTCAAATATCAGGCGCAAGCTACACAAATGTGAAAATTACCGTAAAAGGATTAAAAGGCGGTCATTCCGGAATTGATATAGGTGATGAAACGAGGTTGAATGCCGCAAAATTAATTGCAGAACTTCTTGCCCAAATGCCTCAAGGAGTTTTTTATAAAGACGAAACAGGTGTTATAACTTCATGTAATTTAGGTGCAGTCGTAGCGGGAGGTATCCAAAATTCTGTAGCTTCAATTGTAGAAAAAGGAATAAAAACAAACGATTATATTACAGAAATAATGAAAAAGACTTCAACAAACATAATCAACACCCTTGGTATGGCTTCATACTCAATAAGAAGCGCAAGTGTAGCAAAAGAAGAAGCTTTGAAAGTTTTGATGGTATCAATTGTAGAAAAATTCAACAAAAAATACGAAGGACTCGCTGAGGCTAATATTGAATTTGAAGTTCACCTTTTGCCGTTTGAGAAAGCTGACGATGACAGAATTGAAATCGCCCACACAAAAGCGTGTGATACAGTTGGTATCAAAAATGATATTTCTTCTTTCCACGCAGGCGCTGAAACTCATATATACTGCCATAATAAAAATTCAAAAGGTGAAACTTTCATGCCGGTTTTATTAGGCTTGGCTGATGTTTATAATATGCATTCAGCTTCTGAAAAAGTAGATTATAAAACACTTCTAAAAGGGTATGAAGTTATTAAAAATACTTTTATAGAATTTAACAAGTAATCTACCTCCCTCGGGGGTGATTTTGTCATTGCAAGACCGATTAGGTCGAAGCAATCCAGCCTTTGATTAACTTTTTTAATCTGAACATAGTGGAAATGGAGAACCAACCTCTCTTGGGGGAGGACAGAATTTCAAAATTCGTCAGAATTATAGAAATTCTTGGAGAGGGTAATTTCCATAATCTTTTCGACAGAAACCCATCTGAGTCCGTAAGTCGCAAATGCTCCTACGGCTGCTGTCTTGGATTTTCTCCACGCTCAGAAAGCTCCGTTTTTAAACCTTACGGTTTAGTCACTCCGTTTCTTCGCTATCCGGACTCACGTCCGTACAAAAATCCGCTCTTCCTTATCCGGGGAAGACACTCTATCCTCCATAATCAGGGAGGGTGCAAACGTTAACAACGGTTAGGAGCGTTACGCATGCGAGTGGGTACAAATTTAATGACTTTTGGAGCCCTCTCTTTTGTCAGATTATTTTTTATAAATATTTACGCAAATTTTTTTTTTACGTGTTTTAATAAAATAAAAAGGAGCAAAATATGCAGTTAAAAATTTTCGGTACAAGAATAGGCGGTTATTCGACACACACTCCGCAGCTACGTCAATTGAGATATGGTGAGTATATGCGTAAAAGTCCGCTAAATAAAACAGAACAAACACCAAACCAAATACGAAACGATAAAATATTCAGTTCGTTAAGTTTGAGAATAAAAGAATGGCTTGGACTTGGTCTATAGGAACTTTTATTCCTTTTCTGTAACGTAACCTAAGTTCTTTAAAATTTTATCTTTCTTTCTCCAGTCTTTTTCCACTTTAACTTCCAATGATAGAAATACTTTTTTTTCGGTGATTTCTTCAAGTTCTAGTCTGGCTTCTGTGCCGATTTTTTTGAGTAAGCTTCCGCCTTTTCCTATTAAAATTCCTTTTTGACTCTTTTGTTCGCAAAATATTGTTGCATAAATTTTATCTATATCTTCTTCTTCAAAGTAGTTTTCAACTCTTATTGCAACAGAATGCGGGATTTCATCTTGAGTATTTATGAGAATTTTTTCTCTGATTATTTCCTCAGCAACCGAACGCATATTTTCTTCCGTTATAACGTCATCAGGATATAATTTTTCACCTTCGGGTAAATATTTTAAAATATTTGACAAAAGGGTGTCTTTATTACGTCCTGTTTTTGCGGAAATTTTAACTACAGGAATATTTTCCTCAAATAATGTTTTATAACTGAATAAATTTTCTTCTACTTTTTGAAGATTTTTAATCTTATCCAATTTATTCATAACTAATATTATCTGAACGTTAGCCTGCTTAAGAATGTTTTCCGCAATCCACTTATCCCCCTTGCCTGCCGGTTCGGAACCGTCTACGAGAAACAGTATTAAATCCGCATCAGGAACTGCAATTTTTGCTTCATCTAACAGAAATTCTCCCAGCTTATTTAACGGGCGATGAACTCCGGGAGTATCAACAAAAATTATTTGACTGTTTTCGTCAGTTAAAATTCCTTTTATTCGTTTTCTTGTTGTTTGAGCCTTATCGGTTGTTATTACAATTTTTTGTCCAAGTATTTGATTTAATAAAGTTGATTTACCGACATTCGGTCTTCCAATAATTGTTACAAATCCGCATTTCATAATTTAAATTATACATGAAAGAATAAAATTATAAATATTTCATGATAAAATTTACATATACAGAGAGGAACTAATTTTGGCGGTAAAAATTGCAATAACAGGAAAAAGCGGAAGCGGGAAAACTACAATAGCGAAAGCTTTGGCGAAATTATTACAAGAATATTTTCCTGAAAAATCAATACTTCTTTTTGATAATGATTTGACGGGAGAATTGGGACATTCATACGGGTATGATATAAGAAATACCATATATGGTATAAGAAGCGGAAAACACGAATATAAAACAGGCATTCCGGAAGGTATGTCAAAGCAAGAATATGTCGAATGGGCTATTGAAGATATTATTGTACCTCTTAATGATAATGTTGATATTATAGTCTCCTGGTTTGTTGGTGCCAAAGACTGCAGATGTCCGATAACCGGACAAATTAATGACGCTTGTCAGCGCTTGATAGAAAGATATGATTTTGTAATTTTTGATTGTGAATTTGATTTAAAATACTTAAATCAGCTGGTTGATACTGATATAGACTTGGCACTTATTATTACAAATCCGACATCTGAATCGGTAAAATTAACAAAGAGAATTGCAGAATTTTCATCTAAATATGCTGCCGGCGGTCAACTTGGAGTTGTAATAAATAAAGCAGAGTCTGTTAATTTGGATAAAGTATACTCCGAATTAAAAGAAGCGGACTTGGATATTTTAGGCTCAATACCGGTAGATAATAATTTAACTAACGGAACCGTTAACTGGGAATCAAATACTGTTTACGAAGCTGTAAAACAATTTTATTTCAGATTAAATTTACCGCAGGAGAATTCTTAATGGAAATATTAGACGGGAAAAAATTATCACAAAAAGTACTTGAATCTGTAAAATCGAAAGTTGAAAAACTTGAAAAAAAACCGCATCTTGTTGTTATTCTTGTAGGAAGTGATCCGGCAAGCCAAATTTATGTCAGAAATAAAAAACTTGCAGCAGAAAAAGTAGGAATTAAATCAACCGTAATAAATTTTCCTTCTGATATTGAAGAAAATATTTTATTAAAAAAAATCGAAGAACTAAATAACGCTGTTGATGTAACAGGAATACTCGTTCAACTTCCGCTTCCTGAGCAAATAGATAAAAATAAAGTAATAACCTCTATTTCTCCTAAAAAAGATGTTGACGGATTTACACCGGAAAATGTCGGTAAGCTTGCGGCCGGACTGGAACCGTATTATTATCCCGCTACACCGCAGGGAATCATTATGCTTCTAAATGAATATAATATTAAACTTGAAGGAGCGGATGCAGTTATTCTCGGACGTTCTAATATTGTAGGAAAACCTATGGCACAAATGCTTTTAAAACATAATGCAACAGTTACAATCTGCCATTCATACACAAAAGATATTGAAGACAAAATAAAAACCGCCGATATTTTGATATCTGCGGTGGGTAAAAATATTGTAAGATGTAAGATGGGGAATAAAAATTCTGTTATCGTTGACGTCGGAATCCATAGAGATTCTAACGGGAAACTCTGCGGAGATGTGGATTTTGATTTCGTATCTCCGTCTTGTGCGTACATTTCGCCGGTTCCTGGAGGAGTCGGACCGATGACTATTGCATCTTTGATGTATAACGCATCTATAATTTATTAAATTATCATTTACTCCTATTGATTTAATAAGCCTGTATCTTGAGCATTTTGAGAAGTCATATTCTTTGCAGCTTCTTGTTGTGCTCTAAATTCTTCTAACATTGTGTCATAAGTTGTTTTCATTGTATCGTATTCAACATCAAGTTCTGCTAATTCTTCTGAGTAATCCTCATCATATTTAGGTGCTTTATAATGCCCCCATTGTTCGGCAATTTCCTGAGTAGCTGCTGCTGTATTTTTAGCAATAAAAACTGTATTGCCCATTTTTAAATCACTGCTTCTTGATTCATCATTTGCATTATCAACAGCTTTTTCATAAGCTGCAAAATATTTTTCTTGTTGAGCAAGGATTTCATGGTTAGCTTCATATTTACGCGACCAGAAAATTTGCTGCTGCGTATAGTAGCTTATAGAAGCATTCAAGTCTAATAAATAATCTAATGAAGCTGCTGTGTTAGCCATTTCTTTGTTCCTTATTTCATCTTACATATATATAAAGTATTTAAATTTTATTCAATTTCACAGTTAATAAAATTTGTTACAATTCTTAACAATATGAGCGTGCAAGAAAATTTGTAATTTTTCCGCAGACTTATATATACGCAATAAAATCAAACACGTATTATCAAAAAAAACGGAGCTTATATATAAAAATAAAAGCTCCGGTTATATATTTTCTTATTTTGTACTTTTTTGCATTATTATCAAAAAGTATCAGACTAGGAATCAACTCTCCATTGATTATTCTGGAATACCCAGTTTACACCATTATTGTCGGTATATCCGATAACCATATCACGATTGGAGTTGAAACGAATATTAGTTGCACCTATAAGAGATATCGGTTTGTAATTTGGATCTAATGCCCAAACCACGCCGCCGTCTTCATTGTAGCATATTGCGGTACAAGCAAATTTCTTGTTTTCTGTATCCGGGTGAACATAGGTTTGAAGTTTTAAACCGTCATTATTTGTCCAACCGTTATTTGTGTCAAAACTCCATACATTTCCCATAACATCTGTATATTCTGTAACAAATCCGTCAGAATCAAATTTCACATTTTGAGCTATTTTTCCTAAAAATACATTTTCACCGTTTCTGTCTGTACCATAATATACTTCACCGTCAGAATTATAAACGGTCCAAGCATCTTTTGTTTCACCGGTTTCTCTATTCAAAGAATAATTTCTTACTGTTTTAAGTTCTTCAAAACCTTTCGCCCAGCCGGTATGCTCATTATCGTATGTTATTTGTTCATATTCCGAAACTTTATCAGTATTTTTAACACGTTTTGTACTTTTTACGTTACCATTTTCATCAAAATTTGTTATAATTTCTTCAACTACACTAGCGGTATTTGTATCAAATACATACTCTGTTGTGACTTTGTTACCGTTATTAAATGCTATTGAATGAGTTGTTTTTGTAATATGCACCATACCGTTATCATCCATGGCCACAACTGTATCCCGTTGATTAAGCCCGAATTTTTTTAATTCTCCGGCAATACTAGATGCATAAAAAGGTCCAGTTCTGTTACCTTCAGTTTGTGATTTATTTATAAGTATTTGGCGAACTAATTCTATAATATCATCAACTGACATTTCTGAGTTAGCAGAACTATTGTTCACTACACTGCCTTTTCCTGTTTTAGAGTTATCACGAACATATAATTCTTTTGTTAGAATTTTAGAATTTGGAATTACTATTTTCGGAGTTTCTGTTTCATCGGGTTGCTTATTTGCATCTTTTTGTCCTTTTTCGGAAGAAAGCGTACTAAAATTCAATACACCGGGATTATAAGTTAACGTAAATTCCGATTTCGGTTCCGGCACTGCAAGTTCTGATTTCTGCACATTGGCAGCACCTTCTTGTTTTATACGCAAATCCATTTTTTTTCTTAAATAACGTCTATGATGATCATTATTATTCACAAAATTAAAATCGTTCATCATCTATCTCCCTTTTATCGTTAACTAATTTCCAGCCTTTTGAAAAAAACTGTTTTTTATTTTTTGCAGCAAATATTTCTATTGTATTTTCAGAAACATTAATAAAAACTTGTTTATTTAATTCCGGATATTCAAATAACTTTTCGTCTTTAAATTCCCCAAAAAACTCTTTAACAAAAGAATAAACATCATCATATTCGTTCATTCTGCATAACTCTGAAACGCATTTATCTATTTTATCTTCTCTTATGTCTGAATTTAAAGAATAAAAAGTATAAGAATCTATTTCTTTCATTTATTATTACTCCGGTGCTGCAACGAATTTTACTTAAATATCATTTGTTCTATTCATTTATATTTACGGCATAATTATGAAAAACTTTAACAAAATTATGTAAATTGTTACATTTTGTTACACGTTGAACGAGTGAAAAAAACCAAAAATTGACAAATATTTGAGTTTTTTCTGCTCGCTTATTTAAGTATTAATAAAAGGTAAACTCCCGCACGACAAACTTGCGGGAGCTATTGAAAGGACCTTTATTATATATATTATATAGTTGGTATTAAATTAATTATATTAAGTTCAATGCTATAGATGGCATTTGGTTTGCAGTAGATAATAATGTTGCTGCTGACTGCTGTAATATTTGATACTTAATATAATCAGAAGATGATTTTGCTACATCCTCATCTTTGATTGTTGAATTTGCTTCAGTTAAATTTGATCTTTGAATATCAGTTGCGTCAATTGCAGATTGTAATCTGTTCATGTAAGCACCGATTTTTGTACATCTTAGTGAAATATTGTCTATTGCTTTATCAATTTGATCAATAAAGTCACGAGCAGATGAATCATTTCTGTAAATAGCATTACACATGTTTGTTATAGATATAGTTTTTTGATCCTCAGATACTAAGATTGTTGCGTCTCCATCTGCTTTTTCTGCTTTAATAATACCATTTTCCGCAAGAGCAGCTGCTAATGCAGTTTTGTATGAACCATCCAAATAACCGTTTGGATCATTTGGATCTTTAACTTGAGGTGTACCATCCGGATATAATTTTCTTGCTCTGTACGGATATTTCGTATTATCAGTACTTGATGTCAAATCTAAATATCCCGGTCTGTTTGCAGCTGTCGTATCCTTTGTTGATCTAAAGCCGAAAATTACAGTTGACATTGCACTATCAAATAAGAACGCATCCATTTTTATTACACATCTTGCGTTTGAGTACAAACCAACTTGCAAGTTGATATCAGATTGACGAGAACCGTCAAGTAAATATGTATCGTTAAAATCTGTAATGTTACATAAACGGTTAATTTCATCCATTCTTTGTGTAACTTCAAGATTTAATGCATTTAATGATGCAGAACCGTAAGTTCCGTTAGCAGCTTGCATCGTCAAATCTCTAATTCTTTGTAAATAGCTGCCTATGATATCAAGAACACCTTCTTGGGTAGTTAACATATCTAACCCCATTTGTGAGTTCATTTCAATAATGTCATAGCCGCTGATTTTTGCTTCCATACCTGCTGAAACTGCATAACCAGCTGCATCGTCTGCTGCTGAGTTAATACGGAAGCCTGTTGACAACCTTTCCATTGCTGTATTCATGCCTCTGGTTGCTCTTGTTAGATACTTTTGGCAATTCAATGAAGAAAGGTTTGTGTTAATTGTAATTGATGCTGTCGATGTCATAATAAATTCCTTTCAATAAATATAAATTTTACCTTTCAATTTGTTATACGGCACAAATATTTAGAACTTTACAACTTTAGTTATAGAATCATACATTTGATGTAGAAGGTTTATTTTACAAGGTTTTTCAACAGAAATTTTTCAACTTGGGTACAACTAAAGTTGTAGATTATTATATTAAGAATTGTTACAAAATTTATTATGATTGAAATTATAAAGTATTTTTAGACTTTATATATATAAGATGTAATAACATGAGAGTATAAGATGGTAGCAATAGATTACAGCTTTAGAGACAGTGAATATTATACTAAATGGTACAAGCAAGGTATTGTACCTGCTGATAATTTATTTATGGGCTATCAGTTTGTAACTGGTGCATTAGGAACTATTACAAGTATTTTTAGTGCATTGAAAAGTGATGATACAGAAGGCGGCGGAGGAACGCTTAACGGAACGCCGGTCGCCGATGATGACGGACCTACTGTGGAAGAAAAAACTCAAATTGAAAAAATTAAAACAGATTTTATAAAAAAATATCAAGAATGGGAGAAAAATCCGAATACAGAACCGAGCAGTCAATTAAAATCTCTGGCAGATGAAATTTTAAAAATGGACAATATTGATAATGTGCTTAAAGAGAAGGCAAATTGTGTAAAAAAAGGGAAAAAATAATATTAAGCCCAGAGCAAGAACAAGCTTTGAAAAATCCTAACAATTGGAGACTAATTTTTAAATAATAGGGACAACAAAGACATATCCATATAACACAAACCAAATTGTTTAAAGTATTTTTGGCTAATTTTGATAAATAAATCTTTTATACGGCACGCAGAAACTCCGTTTCTGACTTTGCCTGCTCCATTAAAAACTTGACATTTAGTCAACTTTTTAACGGAGTCCTGGTAAGGGGAATTGTCTTGTTCGCTCGCATTTAACGGCAATTCCGTGTTTTGCTTTCTGTGCTAATCGCACATTCAGCAAAAGCACTCCAGCCTCAGCTCGCTCACGTTGAACCCC
>CADBPN010000160.1 GCA_902796585.1 uncultured bacterium | reverse complement strand
CCGCTGAGTGAAAACCTTAATATCAAAGCACTTAGAAAAATTATTTTTTCGGTAATTCAGATGTTTAAAAACGAAATTCAAACCGTTTTACCGGATTTCATTGTGACAAAATATAATCTTTTGGAAAAAAAAGATGCGTTGGAACAAATACATTTTCCTTCTGATCATAAAAAACTTCAGCAAGCAAGATATTCACTTATATTTGAAGAACTATTTTTGATACAACTAAGACTTGCTGTTTTAAGAGAAGAAAATAATAAAAATATTTCTTCAATTCCGTTACAAATAAAGAAAAACGGTCTGGTTATGAAGTTTATAAACAGCTTGCCCTTTCAACTTACCGGAGCGCAGCAACGAGCTGTTAATGAGATTTTAAATGACTTACATTCTTCAAAACCTATGCAAAGATTACTTCAAGGAGATGTTGGAAGCGGAAAAACAGTTGTAGCTACAATAATGCTTTTGGCAGCAGTTGAAAACGGTTATCAAGCTGCAATTATGGCACCGACAGAAATACTTGCACAGCAGCACTACAACAATATGATAAACTGGCTGACACCGCTTGGGTTAAAAGTTGAATTATTTTTAGGCAGTATCGGCAAAAAACAACGCAAAATATCGGAAACAAATTTAAGAAACGGACAAGCCGATATTGCAGTAGGAACACACGCTCTAATTCAAGATAACGTTGAATTTTCGAATCTGGGCGCAGTTGTAATTGATGAACAACATAGGTTCGGTGTAAAGCAGAGATTGAAACTCAGAAAAAAATCACAAAATCCTCAGATTTTAACAATGACGGCAACACCGATTCCGAGAACGCTTGCAATTACTATGAATGGCGATTTAGATTTAACAATAATTGATGAACTTCCCAAAGGAAGAAAACCTATAATAACCACAATAACAAACTCAAGAAAGCAAATTGCGGATTTAATAAGAAGAGAAGTAGAAGCCGGAAGGCAAGCTTACATAGTTTATCCGCTTATCGAAGAAAGCGAGACGCTCTCCGCTAAAGCTGCCACAATAGAAAAAGAAAAATGGGAAACAGAAGTCTTTCCTGAATTTAAAGTCGGACTTTTGCATGGAAAACTAAAAAATGACGAAAAAGAAGACGTTATGCAAAAGTTTAAAAATAAAGAATACGACATTCTTGTTTCAACAACGGTTGTTGAAGTCGGAGTCGATGTACCAAATGCGACTGTAATGGTAATCGAAAGTGCAGAACGATTTGGTCTTTCTCAATTACACCAGCTTAGAGGCAGGGTAGGAAGATGCGATTTACAATCGTACTGCATATTATCATCTAATACACGTTCTCAAGAAACAAAAGCCAGACTTAACATAATGACACAAACAAATGACGGTTTTGTAATCGCAGAAAAAGACCTTCAGTTAAGAGGTCCGGGAGAATTTTTAGGCACACGTCAGAGCGGATTACCTGATATGATTATTGCTGATATTGTTAATGATGCTAAAATTCTCGAAGAAGCAAGATTAGAAGCAATAAATTTTGCTAAAAATTACAATTTAGAAGATTTCCCCGTTTTAAAAGAAGCAAAATCTCTTAATTACGACGGAGAATTATTTGGCGCAGGATAATTAAATATATAACCTTCATAAATTTTTATTATATAATACGATTATGACCAGCTTGGATTATATGAATAATAAATTTGATGTTATCGTCGTTGGCGCCGGACATGCCGGCTGCGAGGCAGCAATTTCAGCTGCAAGATTAGGCTGCAATGTACTTTTATGCACATTAAATGTAGATAATATAGCACTTCAACCATGTAATCCTGCTATCGGAGGGCCTGCAAAGTCAACACTTGTCAGAGAAATTGATGCATTAGGCGGTGTTATGGGTGAAGTAGCGGATGCTACATATATACAAATGAAGACTCTTAACTCATCAAAAGGGCCGGCTGTAAGAGCATTAAGAGCGCAATCGGACAAAAAAGAATATACAAGATACATGAGAAATATTATCGAAAACATAGATAATATTTGGGTGAAACAAACTTGTATAACAGAATTAAAAATCAAAGACAAAAAAATTGTAGGTGCTGTTGATGAATACGGCATTGAGTTTTCCTGCCGGGCAATAATTTTAACGACCGGTACTTCTCTTGAAGGCAAAATGTATGTAGGACTTCAAGCATATTCCGGAGGAAGACTCGGAGAAAGAGCCGCAATCGGTCTTTCACAATCTTTGCGAGATAACGGAATTATTACAAAAAAACTAAAAACAGGGACTCCCGCAAGAGTTGATAAAAGAACAATTGATTATTCAAAAATGACCGTTCAACCGGGAGATGACAAACTCAGTTTCTATTCATTTAAGCCAAATCGTCCGATTCGCCAGCAATACCCATGTTATTTAACAAGAACAAATGAAGAAACTCACGCAATTATAAGAGCAAACCTGGATAAATCACCTATGTATCAAGGTCTTATTCATGGTGTGGGACCAAGATATTGCCCATCTATTGAGGATAAAATTGTAAGATTTGCGTCAAATCCGTCTCATCATATTTTTATTGAACCGGAAGGTTTAAATACTTACGAAGTTTATATTCAAGGCTTTTCAACAAGTTTACCGGCATGTGTTCAAATAGAGATGCTGCGCTCTCTTCCCGGCTTAGAAAAAGCACATATAATCAAACCGGCTTATGCCGTAGAATATGATTATGTTCCTGCGGTACAAACAAAACATTCATTAATGTCTAAAGATATTGAAGGATTGTTTTTTGCCGGACAAATTAACGGAACAAGCGGATATGAAGAAGCTGCGGCTCAAGGATTGGTTGCAGGAATAAATTCTGTTAATTATTTAAACGGTTCTGAACCCTTAGAACTATCAAGAAGTTCTTCATACACAGGAACTTTAATTGATGATTTGGTAACTAAGGATATTCAAGAGCCATACAGAATGCTTACTTCTCGTTCCGAGTACAGACTTTTATTAAGACAAGATAATGCAGATACAAGACTTACAGAAATCGGACACAGAATCGGTCTTATTGATGACGCTCAGTACCAAAGATTTTTAGATAAACAAGAATGTATAAAAAAAGAAATTTTCCGTCTTGGTGAAACTAAATTATCCGCAACAGAAGAAGTAAATAATTTACTAAATAAATATGGTGAACACATTGACAGAGGCATAAGACTTGCAGAACTTCTTAAACGTCCTAATATTAATTATCAAGTGTTTAAAGAAGTTGATGAAGAAACAAGAAAATTAAATTTATCAGATGACATTACAGACGAAGTTGAAGTATTAGTAAAATATGACGGTTACATTAAAAGGCAAGAAACTCAAGTTGAATCTGCAGAAAAACTTGAAAAGTACAGAATTCCCGCAAATATGGATTATTCTAAATTACAACACATATCGACAGAAACAAAAGAAAAATTGGAAAAAATTCGTCCGACAAACTTGGCGCAAGCTTCAAGAATCGGTGGTGTAAAGCCGGCTGACATATCAGTTTTAATGGTCATGTTAAAAGGTTAATGTAAACTTTATTCCATTAGAATGATATTTGTATTATAATCTTACTGATAAATTAAATCGTTTAAGTAAGAGGTAACGTTGGAAAAAGAGAGACCAAATTGGTCATCAAGATGTTCATTCATATTGGCTGCAGTAGGTTCTGCAGTAGGATTAGGTAATATATGGAGATTTCCGTATATAATGGGACAATACGGCGGTGCTGTATTTTTGATTATTTATTTGGCTCTTATTCTAACAATTTGTTTTATTCCTCTGTTTGTGGAGCTTGCAATAGGAAAGATAACAAAAAAAGAATGCATAGGAGCGTACGAATCTGTAAATCCTAAACTTAAAGTGCTAGGATTCTTAAATCCGTTAACCGGCGTACTTATATCATCTTTTTATTTTATTGTTGGCGGTTGGATAATTAATTATATATATTTGGGGATTTTGAATTTAAATATTGAAAATTATGCAAACTATTTTTCAGATTTCACACAGAACGCAGTTCCGACTTGCGTGTATACGTTAACCTTTTTGTTTATTTGCCT
>CADBPN010000159.1 GCA_902796585.1 uncultured bacterium | reverse complement strand
TGTTAAATAATTTAACGGGCTGTGATGGCAAAATTAGAGAGGCTGTAGCATATAAAATTCATAAGCATGTATATGCAAATGAAAATGCAGCATTATTATTTGCCGATTTATCACCTAAAATATACGCAGATGCATCAATAGATATAAATGCCAATATATGCAGATTGGTTATTGATATTGTTAAAAAACTAAAAATGAATAAAGAATTTAGTATCAATTATGTAAATAATATAGTTTGTTTTACAGAAGAAGCTTTCGATAAATTAGATAAATTTATTTTTAAAGATAAAAAATATGTAATAAATAAACAATTATTTAAACTTTATTGGTGTTTAGAAGCTTTAAAATCTTTTTATGAATTTCTACCGGAAGAAAAACTGTTAAGTATTGTTCAAAAAGCAGCAAATCAGAATGAGTATACAATTCGTGAAAAAGCTGCAGAATTAATTATTGTTACATCAAAATTTCCAAAAATAAAAGAACAATTAACTCATGATGAAAATTACTATGTGCGTGAAGCACTTAAATCATCATAGCTTTTTGCAATACCTCCAAGTGACCGTCTAAAAGAAATTTTGCAAATTCTTTTGTATCTATTTGAGCTCCGACAATAGCCATCAAATCATCAGGAAGTCTTTCTATCATTGCAACCAATGATTCTTTTTGCAGTCCAATCATAGGTTTTACCATGTCCGGTTTCTGTAATGTGCTAAGCATTCTTAAATAGGCTTCCGGAGGGAACAATTCCAAACATTTTGGATCTTCTTTTGACATTTGGAATGTTAATTGTTTCTGAACATCTAAATCTATTAATGACATAAATTCACCAAATTTATCGTCAGGTAGTTTATCCATCATTGAAAATAAATTTTGTGCATTTTCTTCTTTGTAAGCTTCGCCGGTCATGCTTTCTACAAAATGAATCATGACATCCGGCGGTAATAATTTCATTTGTTCCATAATTAAATTTCTGTCAGTATCTTTATTTTGGAAGAAAAATGCAAAATCTTCTTCGTTAAACATGTTAATCATTTCAGGAAGTGGGAATGCATTAAGCATGACATTTACCAATTCTTCCATGTCAACATTTTGAAGCATTTCTAAAAGTGCATCTTGGGTAAAGAAATATAATCCCATGACTAAATCTTCTTCTTTTAGCAATGGCAAAACTTTCATTCTTGTGCTGTCATCCATTTTATGAAGAATAACAAATTTATTTTCAATATCTGCCAGTTTAAATATTTTAATTAATTTTTCAGGAGAATGATACATTTCTCTTGCATAATTGATAGCTTTCATGTTTCCCTGTGCGGCTTCTGCTTCAATTATTTCATCTACGGTTTTTAATCCGTAATCTTGTATCATGCGAGATGAAGTTATATTCATTCTTTCTGCGAACAACTTCATATTTGCGTCTAATACGATTGCCATAATGCTCCTTTGATTTTCTCTCTTATATATATAAAGTATTTATGTCTTAAATAATTGCCTTTTTTGTTAAGAATTGTAACAATGAATTTTATATGTTATAATTTAATTGTATGAAGAAGCTTATTATCTACAGTTTAACATTATTTTTATTATTATTAAATACTGTAAGCGCAGCAGAAAAATTTGTCACAAGTGATTATAAAGTGCAAACGGAAGACGGTTTTTCAATTTGTGCAACATTAAAGTATCCTAAAGTAAAAAATAAAAAAGAATTTTCAACGGTTGTTTTGTTGCATTCATTGGGATATAACTCTGATTGGTGGGAAGATTTACCGCAATCATTGTTAAATGAAGGGTATGCGGTTGTTACAATTGATTTAAGAGGTCATGGAAAAAGTATATATAATTCAAAATTAAATAGAACATCATGGAAAGCTTTAACAAATAAAGCTTTTAAAAAATATCCGGATGATGTAATAACCGTATTAAATTATATTAAAACTGAAAACCGAAGACATTTTTTTGATAATTGGGGCTTTGTAGGATCTGATATCGGAGCTGCAACATCTGTATTAGTAGCAAATAAAATTGAGTATAAGCCAAAAACTATAGTCATGCTTTCTCCTGTCGTGAATGCAAAAGGATTATATACTCCTGTCGCTGTAGCAGAATTAAATAATATAGATATTCTTTCGATTTCAGGAACGACTGATTATGAAGGAGAAAATTCGCAGGAATACTTGAAAAAATTTGCGCAGTCGACTTTTATGACATATATATCTGAATCAAAATCAAACGGGACATTAATTCTTAAAAATGATAAGAGTGTAACTCCTCTTATTGTTAAATGGTTTGAATCATATTTAAAATAGTTTTATATGAACCGGTTTAGATAAGCAGGATTTATCATGTATTAACCAACTAAGCTAGAACTTTTTATTTGGATTATAAAAAAAATATTTTCGCAAATCGTTGAATAGAGAACTTTATAAACAAATCTTATAGTAATACCAAGGTGGTATTCTATGAGAAAAATTATTTTATTATTTATATTTATGTTTCTTATTTGTCCCTCATCAATGTTTTCTGCTTTTGCTGAAAGCCAAAATGAGCTTCTGTCAAAAATTGAAAATGATTTTTATGGTTTTGATTATTCAAAAGACAGTGCGCAAAGCCGTATTGCAAGATTGGAAAAATTTGTGTACGGAAAAAGTTCTTCCGGAGATGTACATAAAAGAATAAAAAAACTGTCATCTGATATTTCAGCAGATGTAATCGGACTTGAGATTGAACCTGCGAGGGATACTTTCTTAGCAGAGGAAAATGCTAAATCAGATTCTACAGTAGATTATCCGATTGTTGATGAAATTGAGCAAAAACTATTTAATAAAACTTACAAAAACAGAGATTTGCATACGAGAATTGTAACAATTGAAAAAAAACTTTTCGGAAAAGTTTATGATGTGGATGATTATTCGAAAAGGATGGATAGAATAAAGGAAAAAATAATGCCAGAAGTGATTGCAAAGAAAATGCATGATGATTATGATGAGTATGGAGATGGCAGCTATTATAATGACAGCATGATAAATTCAATGGATTTTTCAGGAAGTAAAAACAAAAAATTTAATTTTCCTTTTGGTCAAAAAAATTATTCAAGACCTTATGCTAATTATGGAGGCTTTGATAGCTATGATACTGATTTTTATTCAAAATCTTTTCCCAAAAGTGATAATTTAAACGATAATCTATCTCAAATGGAATACGATTTGTTCGGTACAGAATTTTCGGATGATACTACAGAAAACAGAGTTAAGCGTCTTAATAGTGTAAATAAGGCAAAAAAATCTTCAAAGAAATATGATTCAAATAAATTTAGTCAGCACATGTCAACTGCTATGGAGATTGGTGCAATGATTCTAATGATATTAGCAATGGTATTATAATATTATTTTCTGCCGGTGTTTTGATCAATAATATCTGATACCCATGGAAAATAACTGTACATTCCGAGAAAAGATGTAATCGCAAGATATAAAATTACTAATGTTGTGAATACTTGGATTATTGACAAGTTCATAAACATCTGTATCGGAGAATTTAAAAACAACGGTATTAAATTTATAAGTGGTATATGAACAAATATTACATATAAATACCCCAGTAATGTTGTAATAACGAAGTATGCCAAAGATAAGAATATTGATTGAAATATATGATATCTTAAAAATTGAGTAATGTTTTTACCCATAATTGCAGCTAAAATAAGCCATATACCGCCTACAAAACCGGCTGATAAATACGTTAATGCTGCGATAACTCTTTCTATCGGATAAACTTTAGATGGCTGCAATGATATCATCCTTTCTGAAATCTTCTATAAAATCTTCTAAGACTTGGATAAATACAAGTTTATATTCATCGTTTTCTGGCCGCATGTTAACTGCGGCTCTGTATGAGTGAATAGAACGTTCAACTTCATTATTCATATAATAAACATTTGCTATTAATACGTATAAACTCGGGTCAAGTTTATTAATTCTTAACGCTCGTTTGTATTCTTCTTCTGCTTCTTTGTATTTTTTTAGATTAGAATACAAGTTTCCGGAAAGTATATATGCATTAGCCTCATCCGGGTTAAGTTCTATAGCTTTTTTATAAAGTTCTACAGCTCCTTCATAATCTTTAAAATCAGATTTTGCAATAGCGTAACATATATATGCTTTATAGTTGTCACCTTCAAGTTCTAATGCCTTATTAAAATATTCATAGCTTTTTTCTTTATCTTTGTTAACAGCGTGTGTATTTGCAATACACAAAGCTACTGTTTTGTTATCAGGAGCCAGTTCAAAAACTTTGTAATAATATTCTAAAGCTTTAGTGTAATCAAATAATTTAAAACAAACATTTCCTAAATCAACCAAGGCTGTAATATTATCAGGTTCCAGTGAAAGAGCTTTCTCGTAGTAGGCTCTTGCTTCAACGTAGTCTTCAAAGTCATGGTATAAAAGAGCAATTGCATTATAAATTTCAGGGTCATTTGAATTGAAGTCTAATGTCCTGTTATAAAAATGCAGTGCTTTTGAAAAGTTTTTTAGTTCTGCATAAGTATTTGCAATATTGTAATAAACCAAATAATTACTTGGATTTACCAGCATTGCCTGATTAAAGCACTTAAGAGCTTTTTTATATTCTTTTGCATAGAACCAAATGCTACCGAGATTTAACAATGTTTGAACATCTTTCGGATCTATTTCCAGCAAGCTTTCATATACCGAGATAACTTTTTCATACTGATTATCCATTGCGTAATATTTTGCTAAATCATGGTAATGTTCCGTATTGTTCGGTTCCATTGCCATTTTTAATACAGTTTTTTCAATAGCTTTGTTTAATTCTTTTTTATCCATAATTCCTATCTTTCAATGTTTTCGTATTCAGAATATTCCACAGATTCTTTGAGCCACGTTTCTCTTGGAATCGAAAATGCGTGGTTCCAAAATTTTTCTATCGCGTATGTTTCTCTTTCTTCCTGATGCAGTATATGAACGACAACATCGCCGTAATCTATAAGATTCCATCTGTTTTTTGCATCATGCTCTTTTCCTAAAGGAAGCCGCGTAAATGTTGTTTTTATTTTTTCAGAGAGATTTTCTGTTAATGATTTTACTTGTGTGCTTGTTTGAGCGGAGCATATTACAAAATAATCCGCAAAAGACGATACACTGCTAATATTCAATATAGAAATATTGCTGGCGATTTTTTCGTCTAAAAATCTGGCAATAACACAGGCAAATTTATATGATGATATTTCTTTTGTTTCCATAAATCTCCAATTATATCATGTCTATTCTTTTTTGGTGTTTTCCGCCCATAAATTCAGCATTCAACCAAGCATCAACAATGTCTAAAGCGAGTCCTGTTCCTGTTATTCTTTCGCCCAGACAAAGTATATTTGAATTGTTGTGCATTCTTGTCATTCTGGCAGAAAACGTATCCGTACAGTGAGAAGCCCTTATTCCGTCAAATCTGTTAGCTGCAATTGACATTCCGATTCCGGTTCCGCACACTAATATACCTAAACTATCGCTTGCAAGAACTTCTCTTGCGACTTTTTTTGCATATATAGGATAATCACAAGATTCCGCTGTATCACAACCTAAATCTTCAACAACATAATCAAGTTCACGTAAATGTTCTTTTATTTCATTTTTTAAGCGAAAACCGCCATGGTCAGAACCTATAATTATTTTTTTCACTATAAAGCTTCCCTCTTATTTAGAATTGTAACATTTTTGCAATAAATTAGCAATAATTTTTGACTTATGATTTTAATATATATATGAAGTGTAGTTTGAATAGTAATTTTTTAGTGTTTAAATCGTCGATAACTGACTCAGAACTTGATGATATAAGAAATTCAAGACAGTATTTTAGTGATTGTTATCTTATGTCTTCTATAGAGACACTTTCTAAAACCGAAAACGGAAGGAAAATTTTAAAAAAACAAATACAGCACGACGATGAAAATCCCAATATATTAAATTGTTATTTGTATAGTCCTTTAGGTAGTAAAATAAGGTTTGCTATTCCGACCGACACTGCTGTAAAAGGATATGAAAGTGTTTATAAGTATCAGCCTAACGAGATAATCAGAAGCATGGATATATCCGTTAATGAATATGAACACCGATATAAATCAAAACCTTTAATATGCAGGATTAGAGATGATTTTAAAGATTATGATTTTGAATATAATTTGCCGTCAAACTTTATGAAGATGTTAACAGGAAAGGAACCAACCGTAAATATTGCAGAAACGGATTTTAATATTAATCTTACCTCGAGAAAGGATGAGGTTATGGAACTTTTTAAAAGAATGCAGACGGATAAAAATCATAATTTAATAATTGCAACTGGTGCTAAAGATTTAAACGGACATCGATGGCATGTATATGTTCTTGAAGATGTTGATTTAGGCTCAAATACTATTACCGTAAAAGAAAAAAGAGGTAATGTTCCCCAAACTTTAGATATTGATAAAGCTTTGGATAAATTCAAGTATATAGTAGGATATTTTGATAAAGATTTAGAATAAAACTTTTATGGACGGACTAAAAATTTAATAGCGTTTCCGTTTATATGTTCATGCATTGCATATTCTACTTTATCAAGAGTTATTTCTTCCGTAATAAGCTTTTCAACTTCTATATTACCCGAAGCAATTAAATCTAAAGCCATTCTAAAATATTTTGGCGTATGGTGGAAAACGCTCATCATTTTGATATCTCCGTAGTGCATTTTTGTTGTATCAAAACTTACTGTTGAGCCTGATTTGCAGCCTCCAAAAAAGTGCACTGTACCACCAGGACGGACACATGAAAATACTCTTTCCCACATTTCAGGAAGTCCGACGCATTCTACGGCAACATCCAAACCTTTTTTTTCATCAGAAAATTCTTTGATAATTTTTTCCGGATTTGGATATTTTTTTAAATCTATTACTTCATCTGCGTGACTAAATTCTTTTGCCAGTCGTAATTTTATAGGATTTCTCCCTGCTGCAATTACTCGGGCTCCTTTTAGTTTAGCCAATCTTGCAAACATTAAACCAATCGGCCCTATTCCTATTACACCGACTGTTTGTCCCGGTTTTATTTCGGTTCTTTCAACTCCATGTACAACATTTGCTAACGGTTCTGCGAATGCAGCTCTTTCAAACGGTAAGCTTGCCGGTAAAATAATTGTATTCTTTTTGACAATTCTTTCCGGAATAACAATGTATTCCGCATAGGCTCCGTTTAACAAGTTTAAATTTTCACAAAGATTATATTCTCCACGTTTGCAATAAAAACATTCCCCGCAAGGGGCTGAATTTGCGCAAACGACTCTGTCACCAACTTTTACGTTTGTAACTCCTTCGCTGACTTTATCAACAATTCCGGAGAATTCGTGTCCAAATCCGGAAGGAACTTTTTTGATAAGAACGGGATGCCCCCTTCTAAAAGTTTTCACATCAGTTCCGCAAGTCAGAGCTGCCTTAACCTTTACAAGAATTTCACCTTGTTTAAGCTCTGGTATTTCAGTTTCTTCATATCTTATATCTTGCGGTCCGTAATAAAGAATTGCTTTCATTATTTATTTTGTAACCTTTTTATTTTTTGTGTTATTTCTTCTTAATAATAAAATTAAAGATACAATAATTATACTTGCGGATACTATTATTGCAACCGGAATTCCGAATATATAACTAACGCTGTCTATTCTTAAATATTCTATCGGAATTCTTGCGGCAGAATATAAAATCAGATAAAGTAATGCTATATTTCCGCTTTTTTTAAATAATTTATTTTTAGAAATATAGACTAATATAAAAAATATTATTAAATCAAGTATACTTTCATACAAGAAGGTAGGATGAAAGTATTCAAAATTAGTATAAGGAATTTTTCTGTATTGTTCTGCGATATACAATTTCCAAGGCAAAGTAGTCGGTAATCCGTAGGCTTCTGAATTGAAAAAATTTCCCCAGCGTCCGATTGCTTGAGAAAGAATCAATCCGACAGAACAAACATCGCAAAGTTTTGGAATAGATTCTTTATGCCTTTTTGCATATATTATAAGTCCTATAAAACCGCCAAATATAGCTCCATGAATAGATATACCACCATGACGTATTGCAGCGATTTCGGTAGGAAATCTCAAATAAAAATCAATATCCAAAAAGCAATAATATAATCGTGCGCCTATAATTCCAAAAATTATAAGATAAGGAGCCAAATCTATAATGGCATCTTTTTTTAACCCAAACCATTTATTTCCGGCCCAATCTGAGAATAATACACCTACAGCGATTGCTGTAGCTAAAACTACGCCATAGTTATATATATTAAAATTTCCTATGGAAAACATAATTTGTGATGGCGATGCGAACATTAGTTTATATTTTCATCTCCTGAAACCGGCAGTTCTTCATTTTTTCTTATAAAATCTTCAGACTGCTCTATCATTTCTTCAACAGAAGTTCTTTCTTTTGTATTTGGAACTTTTGCAATAAAGCTATTTAAGCTTTTTATAGAATCTTTTTTTAATTCTACGGCTTTTTGTATTTTTTCTTTTTGTAGTTCTTTATTTTCTTCAGCACTTATAGTCTCGTTGTTTTCTGCAGAAGCATTTTCTTCATCGGATTCTATTATTTCATCAGCCAGAGATATTTGAGCGACACCTAGCGAATAATAAAAATCAGGATAATCCGGATTTAACTTTATACCGCCTTCTAAAGCTTCAATGGCTTTTTCGTATTTTTTAGCATTTATAGCAGCAACGCCAAGGTTGTAATAAGTTTGATACATTGTTGAATCTAAATCCAAGCTGGCTTGTAATCTGCTCATTGCAGCTTCATAATCTCCTTTTTGCATATATTCCGCAGCTTTATTATTGAGTTCTTGCACTGCTATATTATTTATACATGCTGTTGAAATTACTGCCACAAATAATATAGAGGCAATCATTAAAGCTTTTTTCATATATATTAAACCCTCTACTTAATTATCTATACGTATGTATTCTATTATACATTATAAAATTAATCAAGAATGTAAAGCATCCTCTAAAGTATCTATTTATTTAATAAGAAGAACATGATAAATAAAATAATTTGTTTTATGATATAATCAATTAAGCGGAAGCAAAAGAATAAAAAATAAAAAGTTTCTGCGGATTAAGAAGGGATTTTATAAGGAGAAAGATAGATGAGTGAAAGAAAAATTGCTTTAATCACAGGTGGTTCAAGAGGTATAGGTTTTAGCTGTGCAAAAGAACTTGCAAATGCAGGATGCGATATCATTATTAACGATATTTGTGATGCGGAAAAAGCTCAACCGGCTTTGGATGAAATCAAGGCATTAGGAGTGAATGCTTATTTTTATCAATTTGACGTATCAAATGACGCACAGGTACAAGAAGCTGTTGAAAAAATGATAGCAGAGCATGGTAAAATTGATATTCTTTTAAATAATGCAGGTATTACAAAAGACGGTTTGTTTGTAAGAATGGATGCAGAACAATGGGAGAGAGTTATTAAGATTAACTTAGGTTCTGCTTATTATGTAACGCATGCTGTTATTAAACACATGATGAAGGCTCGCCAAGGTTCTATTATTAACATGTCTTCTGTAGTAGGTCTTCATGGTAATGCCGGTCAAGCAAATTATTCTGCTTCAAAAGCAGGTTTAATTGGTTTAACAAAAACTCTTGCAAAAGAATTTGGTTCAAGAAATATCAGAGTTAATGCAGTATGTCCGGGATTTATTCAAACTGCCATGACTGCAGATTTAGGTAATACAGATGAATACATGAAATTAATTCCAATGAAGAGATTGGGTACCCCTGAGGATATCGCAAAAGTTGTTAAATTTTTAGCTCTTGATACTGATTATGTAACCGGTCAGGCAATTGAAGTTTCAGGCGGATTGATAATATAAGGTGACAGATTTTCATAAAGTTCTGTAACAATTTTGTAACTTTATTGCAAAAATATCTTTAACAAATATAATATAGAATGAAAAGTGTATAACACATGAAATAAGAGGATAGAAAACATGAGTACATTAGACAAAGTAAAAAAAGTTGTAGTTGAACAATTAAGCTGCGATGAAGCATTGGTTACTCCAGAAGCTAGCTTCACTGCTGACTTAGGCGCTGATTCTTTAGATACAGTTGAATTAGTTATGGCTTTCGAAGAAGAATTCGGTTGCGAAATTCCTGATGAAGAAGCTGAAAAAATTCA
>CADBPN010000158.1 GCA_902796585.1 uncultured bacterium | reverse complement strand
GGAAGATCAATCCGTTTTGGAAACGACATTGGGTTATGAACAGGTTGCTGTAGATTTAACGGCTTGGCTTGCTCAAAATGAACCTGATAAATATGTAAAAGAGGTCTTTGATTTCGGTCTTTTGGAAGATTTTGACCACTTATACAGATATGCCCAATTTGCTTATACAAGAGAAGGTGTAAAACCTTGTGATATTGTCCAAGGACAGACTGATGTAATTGTAGGTCGTCCTACACAGCATCACCACAATTGTAACGGACTTAGAAAGCGCAAACATTATGATAAATCAACTGCATCTCCACAAACTAAAGTTAATATCTTGACGGTTTTGTCCGGTGAACAGCAAACTCACAATTTTTATGCGGAACATGGTTTTATGTATGGTGATCACGTCCTTCGAGAAACTTATGCAGAAATCAAAGATGTTGAAGAAGAACACGTAACAATGTATGAATCGTTAATTGACCCGACAGAATCTCTTTGGGAAAAATTCCTGATTCATGAGTTTACCGAAGTTTGTAACTATTATACTTGTTTAGAAGACGAAATTGATTCAAGAATTAAAAAAACTTGGGAAATATTTTTAGATATGGAGCTGGGTCATTTGCAAATTGCATCAGAACTGTTTAAAAAATATGAAAAACGAGATCCTGAAGAAGTTATAGGTTCTGAAATTATTATACCTTGCCGCTTTGTAAGTCAAAAGGAATATGTTCAAAAAATCTTAGAAAAAGAAGTTAATAAACGTTTAGCTCCTGAGGGTGCCTTCTATAAAACTTATGAAGAAATTCCGGATGATTGGGCAAGTTATCCTGTTCAAGACAGAGTTGCAGAAATTTCAGCTCCAAGTGAAAATGCAATAAGAATTGCAAGCATTTACCATGACAGAGATGTTGTTGCAGCAGAAGACCAGCTTAAGAAAAAAGAAGTAAAACTTTTGGAAAAAGGTCTGCAAGAAAAAAGTGTTGCTCATAATACGGTAATGCCGGCTGAACTTCAAGATATGATAGATAAACATGAATCAAGAGAAGAAGAAAAAGAAAAGTTAATATAAATCTTTTAATAATAAATCGGGCGGCTCCAAAAGAACCGCCCGATTATGTACAAATAACTTATATTTTATCAAATCCTGTATATTTTCTTAAAACTTCAGGAATTATTATTGTTCCGTCTTCTTGTTGGAAATTTTCAATAATAGCTGCAAATGTTCTTCCTACAGCTAAGCCGGAGCCGTTAAGAGTGTGAACAAATCTGACTTTTCCTTCTTTATCTCTGTATCGTATGTTTGCTCTTCTTGCTTGATAATCACCAAAGTTTGAACAGCTTGATATTTCTTTATAAGTATTATATGAAGGAAGCCATACTTCCAAATCGTAGCACTTATTTGCACTAAATCCGATATCAGCAGTACATAAAGCAACTCTTCTGTATGGAAGTCCAAGCAATTCCAAACATTTTTCCGCATTTTGTGTAAGTTTTTCGTGCTCATCCTTGCTTGTTTCCGGAGTTGTTAATTTAACCATTTCAACCTTATTAAATTGGTGAACTCTGATTAATCCTCTTGTATCTTTTCCGGCAGAACCGGCTTCGCGTCGGAAACAAGGAGTATAAGCCGTCATATATTTTGGTAAATCTTCTTCGCTTAAAATTTCTCCGGCATAAATGTTTGTAACAGGAACTTCTGCAGTAGGAATTAAATATAAATCTTCGTCAACACATTTATACATATCTTCCGCAAACTTAGGCAACTGTCCTGTTCCGGTCATTGTTGCAGAATTCGCCATAAATGGCGGCAAAATTTCTTCATATCCATGTTCTTCTGTGTGTAAATCCAAAAAGAACTGAATGATTGCACGTTCTAATCTTGCACCTTTACCTCTGTAAAGTGTAAATCTTGATTGAGAAAGCTTAACTCCTCTTTCAAAATCAACTATATTTTTTTCTTCACATAAATCCCAGTGAGCTTTTGGGGCAAATGTAAACTCAGTTGGTTTACCCCAAGTTTTAATTGTAGGATTATCGTCTTCTGATTGACCAATCGGAGTTGTTTCATCCGGAATATTTGGTGTATGAAGAAGCAAATCTCTTTGAGCATTATCCAATTCAATCTGTTTTTCTTCTAATTCTTTAACTTTATCGCCCAAAGCTCTTATTTCTTCCTGAAGAGCATCTGTATTTTCACCGTTTTTTTTCATCATGCCGATTTTTTGAGATTCGGATTTTCTTTTTGCTCTAAGTTCATCGGCTTCGGTTTGAACTCTTCTTCTTTCAGCATCAATTTCTATAACTTTATCTATTGATAGCTCCGGATTTCTTCTTTTTAATAATTCATTAATTTTTTCCGGATTTTCTCTTATTAATTTAATATCTAACATATTTATACCTCTCTATAAGGTATTATAAAACAAACAGATAAATTTGATAAAATTTATTAAAAATCATCGGTTGTTCCTAAATTGTTAAGTCCAAAAATCATTAAACTTCTGAAAAATAATTAATTTATAAACATACAATCGCCGTAACTGTAGAATCGATACTTGTTTTTTATCGCTTCTTCGTATGCTTTAAATATAAAATCTTTGCCGGCTAATGCACTTACCAGCATTAAAAGTGTTGACTTCGGCAAGTGAAAGTTGGTAATAAGTTTGTC
>CADBPN010000157.1 GCA_902796585.1 uncultured bacterium | reverse complement strand
TCGACGGGGGGACTTGAACCCCCACAGCTCTCGCCACATGCACCTCAAGCATGCGTGTCTACCATTCCACCACATCGACATACCTTGTAGTTGATAATTATATTCTAATACAAAAAATATTTTGTTACAAACTTTTATATTTTATTGACAAAGTAATTATAAAGTTGCAAAATAATATTTGGTAATTATCACATTTTAAGGGTTTTTAATATGAACGTATCATCTATTCAAGCTAGCGAAAGTAGTGTCAGAAGAAATTTATTTATCAAGTATGCAAACAGCTTTATGTCCAATCCTGATGAAAATACAGCATCTCCTGTAGATAAAGCTTCAGAAGCTAATCCGGAATTAAGCAGACTTAATAAATCTATGGGTATAGAAACATTGACATCATATTCTATATTCCCTAAGCAGGTAATTAACGGAAAAACAATAATTACAGCGTAAGTCTCCAATTACTATGTCTTACGCAGGATAACGTATAGCTTAATTTTGCTCTTTTGTAAAAGAGTATGGGATTGTGTATGAAAGGAGAGAGATATGATTTTAAAAATTTTGAGATTAGAACATAACAAAAATGTTCCGGAATATAAAACAGAAGGTGCTGCAGGCATGGATTTATGCGCTGCTATACCAGAGCCAATTACTTTACAACCTTTAGAAAGAAAGCTTATTCCTACAGGATTGAAAATTGAGCTTGAACATGGTTATGAAGCGCAAATAAGACCTCGCTCGGGACTCTCTATTAAACACGGCATAACATTAATCAATTGTGTTGGTACTGTAGATGAAGATTATAGAGGAGAAGTTTGCGTACCATTGGTAAATATTTCAAATGAATCATATACCATTCAGCCGGATGAACGAATTGCACAGATGGTAATTGCAAAATACGAACAAGCAGAAATCAAAGTTGTGACAGAATTATCTGACACAGAACGCGGAGTGGGCGGATTTGGTTCCACAGGAAAATAAAACAGTTTTAAAGACTCAAAATAGCTAATGTTTACCCTTGTCAAACACTTGACCTTTATTAAAAAAAAGTATAAAATAATAACCAAGATTTGAAATATTCAATTCTTGGTTATTAAATTATTTAGGAGAATGGTCATGTACGAAGATGAAAAGCTTATTTGTGAAGATTGCGGCGCAGAGTTTGTGTTCACAGCCGGCGAGCAAGAATTTTATGCAGAAAAGGGTTTAACAAATAAGCCTAAAAGATGCCCGGTATGCAGAAAGGCAAAAAAGCAACAACGCAGAGGTAAAAAGAAAATGTTTGATGCGGTATGCGCAAAATGCGGAAAAGAAACTCAAGTTCCGTTTAATCCGACACAAGGCAGAGATGTTTTGTGCAAAGATTGTTTTGATGCAGAAAAAGCTGCAACTGCTGAAGCATAAAGTATATAGTTAAAACTAATAAACAGGCGAAGCCTATTAGGCTTCGCCTGTTTATTAGTTTAATATGATAATCACTGCTCCGATTATCATTATAGCAGATGCAATTATTTTTTGTTTTAAATCGGTTTCTTTGAATAGACTGGAACCTAAAAATACGCTCAATAATGTTGACAGTTGAAATATAGCAAGAGCGTATGCTGTATTCATTTTTGAAAATACATAATTAGTTGAATATTGCATAATACTAACAGATATTATTAAAAAGATTAAATATTTTAAATCCGGTTTTTTAATTTTATGTTTTGAGCAAAATGCAAAAATTGCTGAAAATATTAAACCTGCAAAACACCATAAAACAAAGGATGTTTTAACATCAGTCATAAGGATTAATTTTTTTATAATAACGGCTTCGCTTCCGGAAAAAATTAACGCTAAAATTCTATAAAAAACAGCTATTTTATTATAATTATTTTTTAAGGAATACAAAATATACGTTCCAAAAATAATTAATATAATACCTATTATAGATTGGATTGACGGTATTTCTTTTAAATAGATAAAAGCAAATAACATAGCTACAACTGGTTTATAAGAATTTATCGGAGCCAGTACGGATAATTCTCCTATAGAAAGTGCTTTAATAATGTAGTAATTCCCGGCAGAGCCAAGAATTCCCATCAAAATAAAATTTATTATAAGAGTTGTTGATATTTGTATCTTGCAAAAAGGGATTAAAAGTAAAGATAAAACGGATAATCCAAAATAATTGTAAAAATTTACATAAGATGAATGGATTCCGGAATTTGTCAGAAATTTTTGAAAAACATTAGAATAAGAATTTGAAATAATTCTTAAAGCAATACTTGAAACAATCCTAAACATAGCAATATTATTGCATAAATATATTTTTTATTTTAAATATTGTAATTAATAAAAAATTATTTTTTATCATTAATCAAGTTTTTAATTTTCACTAAATCTTTAAGCATCAAAGCTCTTGGGCTTCCTTCTTCCAAAGAATGATATCTGAGTAAATATGACGGATGAAATATTGGAATGCATTTTCTTATTTTACCGCCGATTTCTAATTCTAAAATTTCTCCTCGAATTTTAGATATAGGGATTTTATTTGTGTAAAAAGATTTTAATGCGGTTGAACCGCAAAAAATAAGTATTTTAGGATTTACAATTTCTATCTGTTTTAAAAGATACTGTTCGCAAGCTTTTTTTTCAGTATCAGAAGGAACTCTATTTTTAGGCGGGCGGCATTTTACCGTATTAATTATATATAAGTCATTTTCTCTTGAAATACCGGTTTTTTCTAAAAATTCATTTAGGAGTTTTCCGGCTCTTCCGACAAACGGGATTCCTGTTTTATCTTCATTTTCTCCCGGAGCTTCGCCAATAAGTATAGCTTTTGCGCTATTCCCGTTACCGTCTGAAAAAACAATATTTGTTCTCGTATTTCCCAGTTCGCAAGCTATACAATTCTTGCATTCATCTTTTAACTCATCAAGCTGCTTCTGTTTCATATCCACCTCTTATCTGTTTATAATATCATAAAAAAGAGGAAGAATATTTATAAAATTTATAATGTAAACAAACTTCACAAAATATTTGCATTTTAAACATGTTTATTTTAATATCTAACCATACGCCGAATTTATAGAATGTGATTTTACACATTCTATTTTAAATAGGACGAAAAAACTAAAACAAACTAATATAGAAAAGGAATACAAAAATGGGTATTAAAGGCAAAAATGACAGAATGGTAGTTCTAGCTTGCGAAGATTGCAAAGAAAGAAACTATACAACAGTTAAAAACAAAAAGAATATAAAGGACAGATTAGAATTATCTAAATACTGCCCAACATGTAAGAAACATACAACTCATAAGGAAACGAAGTAAAAGTGAACAAGTAAGCAAGTGATTAGTGATTAAGTAAATATAAAATCACGAAAGCTGTGGTCGCACAATTAAAGTTTTATACCAACCCAATCACATAATCACTTGCTCGCTCAATCACTTTTAAACAAGCGTCCTTAGTTCAGTTGGTAGAACGTCGGTCTCCAAAACCGGATGTCGAGGGTTCGAGTCCTTCAGGGCGCGAATTATATTTAACAAAAAGGTAATTAAAATGAATGATACTTTAGGCAAAGCAAAACAAAGTATAATAACATATTTTAGAGGCGTAAAAACTGAATGGAGCAAAATAACTTGGCCGGAAAGAAACCAGGTTGTTGCGGAAACTGTCTTTGTCATTGCAATTGTAATAATGTTTACTATATTTATATATGTAGTAGATGTTTTATTCAATGCTATATTGGGAAGGTTTTAATTATCTTGTGTAACCGATAAAAAAAGGGTAAGAATAATGAGTGAAAAAGAAGAAAACATTTTAAACGAAGAATCAAATGAAAGTGATGTTGAAACATCACCGGAAGTTGCTTCTTCAAGTGAAAAGAGCAATCAAAAACGTTGGTACATTGTTCACACGTATTCAGGATATGAAAACAAGGTAAAAAGCAACCTTGAGAAGCGTATTGAATACATGAATATGGCTGATAAAATATTCAGAGTTGAAGTTCCTCAAAAAACTGTTACCCAAATTAAGAGCGGACGCAAATTTGAAAAAGAAGAAAAGATATTCCCCGGTTATGTGCTCGTTGAAATGATTATGGACGAAGATAGCTGGTACGTAGTACGACATACAGCCGGTGTTACAAAATTTGTAGGTTCTGCAAAGAAACCTATTCCTGCAAAGGAAAGTGAAATCAAAAAGATTCTTCACAGATCCACTACTCAAACTCAAAAAATTGAAATGGATATTAAAGTTGGCGAAAAAGTCAGAATCGTATCCGGTCCGTTTGCAGAGTTTGTTGGAGATATTACGGAAGTTTATCCGGATAAGGCTAAATTAAGAGCAATGGTTTCTATATTTGGCCGTGAAACTCCGGTTGAACTTGAATATAAACAAATACAAAAATTATAATCAGAGGACAAGAAGCTCGGAAGGTATGAAGGTAAGCCTTTTTATAAATAGTCTGACTTCGTTACCATCTAACCTCTTTACCTCCAGTATAGCAGAAAACGTGGAAGGGGCCGCCCCCCGTTAGCACCACGAAAGGAGAAAAAAATGGCAAAAAAAGTAGTAGGAAAAATTAAACTGCAAATTCAAGCAGGTAAAGCAAATCCATCACCTCCGGTTGGTCCTGCATTAGGTCAACATGGTGTAAACATCATGGATTTTTGTAAGCAGTTCAATGCTAAGACAGAATCACAAGCTGGGTATATTATCCCGGTTGTTATTGATGTATATGAAGACAGAAGTTTTACTTTTGTTACAAAATCACCGCCGGCTCCGGTTCTTATTAAGAAAGCTTTGAATATACCGAAAGGTTCAGCTGTTCCTAACAAGACAAAAGTCGGTGAAATTACTCGTGCTCAATTAGAAGAAATTGCAAAAATTAAAATGGATGATTTGAATGCAACTACAATGGATGCAGCCGTTAAAATGATTGCAGGTTCTTGCAGGGCTATGGGTGTAACTGTAAAGGAAAATTAGTAAAAAATGGAAGGATTTTGCAAATTGAAAATGAAAAATTGAAAATGAAAAATTAGTTAATAATAATTTTCAACTTTCCATTTTACATTTTAAAAATCCGCTAATACCATGAAAGGAAATTAAAAATGGCAAAAGAAACTAAAAAACAAAAGAAGCTTCAAGAACTTCTTGCAGGTTTTGAACAACCTACAAGCGGTAAGGAAGCGTTAACTAAATTACAAGAAATATCTAAAGAAGTATCAAAATTTAACGAAACAGTTGAATGTCATATGAGATTAGGTATTGATGTAAAACACGCTGAACAACAAATCAGATCAACAGTTGTTTTACCGGCAGGTCTTGGTAAGGAAGTAAGAGTTTGTGTTATAGCAAAAGGACCAAAAGTAAACGAAGCTAAAGACGCAGGCGCTGATTTTTACGGAACTGAAGACATAATCGATAAAATTTCTGACGGTTGGTTTGAATTTGATACATTAATAGCAACTCCGGACTGTATGGGTATGCTGGGTAAATTAGGCCGCGTTTTGGGTCCTAAAGGTTTAATGCCGAACCCTAAAACAGGAACTGTTACCTTGGACATAGCTAAAGCAGTTAAAGATGCGAAGGCAGGTAAAGTTGAATTCAGAGCTGATAAGCAAGGTATGATTCACTGCCCGATAGGAAAAGTTCAATTCTCAAATGAAGACTTAGTTAAGAACTACGGAACATTTGTAGAAGCAATATTGAAGGCAAAGCCATCTGCAGCAAAAGGAACTTATGTTAAGTCAATTTATTTGACTACAACAATGGGGCCAAGCATAAAGATTGACTCAAAGAACCTTCAAGCAGAAGTTAAAGAAATTGTTGGTTGATATTTATAGCCGGTCATTTGACCGGCTTTTTTTTATAGAAAAGCTCCGTATAGCAACGGAGCTTTTTTATTAAAAAAAAGAACTTCTTCACACATAAGAATATTTATATTATAATCTTATTTATAATAGCTAAGGAGAAAAATATGGTTCAACAGTTTAACAATATTCCGCAAGGTCCGCAAAAAACAAGACAAGCATTAATTTTGTTTTTAAAGGGTTCTGCAACCCCTGTGGTTATGTACTTTGACAATCCGCAGGCAGTATATGCTGAATTAAAACAATTGATGAAAAGTCCTAACCCTGTATTGGTTGAAAAAGAACCAATGGGGCCTATTAAAAAATTGTGTTTTGTTTCTACACAAATCGCCGGACTTGTTTTGCAAGAAGAGCCATACGCATAGTGAGGTTTTTTTGTGAATAAAGTTAAGGTTGATGATATAGAACAAGAAGGAATTGTAAATTCTGCTTTTGATGGTGAGATAAAGGAACTGGAAAATTGCAGGGTTCATTCTGACATAGCTTTTAAATCAATGGGGGATTTTATTTCCGCAAGCGGTCATGTTGAAGGGAAAATTACACTAGAATGTGATAGATGTTTGAAAAAATATGACTACGATTTAAATTTTGATATTGATGAAACCTTTGCAAAAAAATCTCTTCTTGATGACTACGGACAAGAATTGGAGCTGACTTCAGGCCAATTTGTAACAGATCTTAACGGTGAAGAAGAAATAGATGTTTATGACTTATTGTATCAATATGTAATATTGAACTTACCAAATAAAAAAGTTTGTGGTATAAATTGTAATGAGGGATTATTCGTATCTGAAGAAGAATTCGAAAATCATGACTCAAGAATGGATGTTTTCAAAAACATTCAGATAAGGGGCAAATAATTAACCCGAATATATAAGTAGTAAAACAGTAGAAAGGTATAGGAAAATGGCAGTACCAAAGAAAAGAACAGGGCATAGTGCTCAAGGAAAAAGAAGATCAAATTGGAAGGCTACAAAGCCTACTTTAACAACTTGTCCTAATTGCGGCGCAGCAGTTTTAGCTCACACAGTGTGCACAGCATGCGGAACTTACAAAGGAAAACCGGTTTCTAAAAAAGGTGTTGTAGAAACTCCGGTAGAAGAAGTAAAAGAAGTTAAAGAAGTTAAAAAAGCAAAAAAATCTACAAAAAAGGCTAAAGAAGAAGCTCCTGCAGTAGAAGAAACAAAAGCAGAAGAAGTTGTAGAAGAAAACGCTGAAGAAGTTAAAGAAGAAGCTTCTGAAGATAAAGCTGAATAATAATTGAAAATTGAAAATGGAAAATTTTTATTTTCCATTTTCAATCAATAAAAGGGGATAGAGTTAAATATGACAAGAATAGCTATAGATGCGATGGGAGGAGATCACGCACCGTTTGAAATTGTAGCGGGTGCTGTTTGGGCAGCGTCTGAGTACGGTGTGGCAATTGAGTTGGTCGGGAAACAGGACTTAATAGAAGACTGTTTGGAAAAGATTCAACGAGAAGGATTTCTTTCACCTTGTGGTAAAATTGGCAGAAATAAAAGAGTGCGTGTAGATGTAAAATCGCTTGATATAAAGATTACACACGCATCTGAAATTATTGAAATGGGTGAAGCACCGGGACAAGCTATTCGTAAGAAAAAGAATTCTTCAATAGTTTTGACTGTTAATGCAGTTGCGACCGGAAGTTCTGATGCGCTTGTTGCTGCCGGCTCAACCGGTGCGGCGATGGCATCAAGTTTGTTTGGTTTAGGAAGAATACCAGGTATTGACAGACCTGCAATTGCGGTAACGCTTCCAACAATGAAAAAACCCGTTGTGGTAATTGACGGAGGTGCCAATAGCAACTGTACTCCGCAAATGTTAAGACAATTTGCCGTAATGGGAAGAATTTTTGCAAAAAATGTATTGGATATTGATAATCCAAAAACAGGAGTCGTAAACATTGGCGAAGAAGCAGGAAAAGGTAATGAACTCGCTCAAAGCGCTTACAATATGTTGGAAGAAGAAAAGGAAAAATTTAACTTTATCGGTAACATTGAAGGACGTGAATTATTCTTGAATCATTGCGATGTAGTTGTTTGTGACGGATTTGTCGGAAACGTTGTATTAAAAGTAACAGAAGGTACTGCATCTATGTTATTTAAGATGATAAAAAGTGAATTTAAGTCTGATTTTTTAGGTATGGTAATCGGTCTTTTTGCAAAACCATTCTTAAAAAGAATTTATCAAAAAATTAATTACGAAGAGTTTGGCGGAATGCTACTTCTTGGTGTTAAAGGTATAACAGTTATATCTCATGGAAGAAGCAAGGCTTATGCAATTAAAAATGCTGTGAGAGTAGCAAAAGAAGCTGTAGAAACACAAGTAAACCAAAAAATTGCAGAAAGCATCAGCGCGTAATAACTAATCAGTAAGTAAAAATTGAAAAAGGAAGATTGAAAAATCTTCCTTTTTTATATCCTTGAGCAAAATTTGTAATTTTCTTATAGACAATTGAGTTTGCGGAAAAATTAAAATTTTCCCTGCAAACTCCGGGGAACGGTTTCGAGTTAGGCTACGTGCTATCCCGCACCTAGTCTAACTCTCACACACCTTGGGTCGGATTTGAAAAGCGGATTGTCGGCAGAGAGTGGCAGAATTGCGACAGCAATCCGTAACTCGTTTAATGCCGACAACCAAGCAAGTTCGAAAAATTGTCATTTTTCGACTTTTTCCGCATCCTCAATTTGTAAATAATTGTTAATTTATACGTATTTGTTGAAATTGAATGTAAAAAATTTACTTTTTATATATGTAAGAGTATAAAAAGAGGAGCTTCTATGCCTCCAGAGGTTCAAGGAACAATATACGGTAATATTAAATTTACCAAGAAGACGACATTAGCGAAGCTGCAAAAACAAAATGCAGATCCGATTACTATTTGGAAATTTAATCAAATAGATACCAACAAAGATGGTAAATTAGATAAAAATGAATTAAATGCCTATAACAAAAGTTTAGAGACTAAAAAAACAATTCTAATGAATAAACAGGAAGCAATCAAAGGATATGAAGAAGAGTGTAAAATACTTGAATCAAAGATAGATGAAATTGCTCGCAAATCACAAGAATTAGAAAAAGAAACAAATTATTTTCAAAAATTATTAGAATTTGAAAAAGAAAAAAGGATAGAATATTTCGGTGTAAAGGAAAACGAAGAAATTCCCGAAAACGGAATTCCTGAAGACGTTGAATGGCGTTGTATGGGGATTGAAGATGAAAATAAAGAATACTTTACAGATAATATTTACAAAAAAGGTTACATAAAATTTCCGGATGATATTAGCGAAGAAGATAAAAAGAAATATCTTGAATTATTAAAATCCGCAAAATTACAAAATAAAAAAGCACAAGAAGTATATATAGAGTTGGAAGAGGTTTTGGAAGAATACCAAAAATATAAAGCAGTTAAAGACTTAGTTGAAAATAATATTATATCTCCGGTTAACGCAGAACCTGATGTTGACCAAGCTTATGAACTATACAAAAAAATAACCGATGTTTCAAACCCGTTTTATAAATTGTACAAAGAGGCAGAAGAAAAATATTATTCTTTGGCAAAAAAAATTAAGCTTACAACAGAAGATAAATACAAACTTGCACAGTATTATTCTGAAATGATGCAGTATAAAGAAGTAAGCGACAATTGGTCTGTTGCAAATATTAAAAATGTAGAATGCGAAAATCCTAACAATTATATAAACATAGCAGGAGAACGAGTAACATTTACAAAAAGTGATGACAATACCTCGGTAAGTGCCGTAACCGGTTTTACCGCAGGTATGAAATATGGTGATTTCACTGGAAATACCGGTGTAAAAATAACTAATACAGCAATTCTTTCTCCTGAATTTAAAATACAATATTCACTGGATACAAACGGAAGCATAATATATGATAATCAAAACGGCTATTCCGGAGGTTTGTATCTTACGTACTTAAAAGACCCGAATATGAGCCAGCTTGAAGCCGAAATAAAAGGAAATATAAAAAATGTAAATATTAATTTAAGACATAGTATTACCAAGTTGAATCCTGAAACGACAGAAAATACAGAAGAAATCTCTACTGATGACATAACAGAACGGGAAGAAAATCAAGAAGAACCTTTAAACGATACTGTTGAAACAACTGATATAAATGTATCTTATCCGATTTTAAATAATATTCTGGCGAATGGCAGTATACATAAAGGACAAGAAGGCACTTTTTATGGATTTGGATTAAATGCAGAAAAATTAAATATTTTGAAATCCGGTGAATACAAACTAAATGTAAGTCCTTCTTTCGGATACAATTTTAATACCGATACTTTAATGAATAACATAAATGCGGGAGTAAATACAGAATTGTCATACGGTGCGCAAGAGATAAGCGAAGAACAAGAAGAAGAAAATAATAATAGGCTTTCTTGGAAAGTAAACGGCGGTTATTCATTATCCTCAATTATGAAACATGGTATTGCGCCTATACAAACAAAAACACTGGCCATAGGTGCCGAAATAAAAAAAGGATTTACGGCCTTTGCTCTGAATGCGGTAAATACCGTTAATGATTCAATGAATTCTTGGGTATTAGGAGGCAGTATTTCTACCGGAAAACCGGATAAAAACGGTAAACTAAGTATTGAAGGTAATTATACAGTTTCCAATCAAAGATGTTTTGAAGAAGGCGTCCAGCCGGAATGTACAAAAGAATTTAAGATTACCATGGGTTATGTAATTACAGTTGATGCTTTAGCAAGAAAATTAGGATTTAAAAAATAAGATACGAAAATTTATTCTATTTCTTTCCAACTTTGCATAGCCTTATATGAACTTCTAACCAAGGGGCCTATTTGATAATTTTTAAAACCTATTTTTTTAGCAAGATTTTTCAGTTCTTCAAATTCTTCTAAGGTATAGAATTTTTCAACATTAAGATGGGTTTTTGAAGGTTGAATATATTGTCCTATTGTAATAGTATCTACACCCGCTTTTTTTAAATCTATTAAAGTTTCTTCTATGTTTTCTTCTGATTCGCCTAAACCTATCATTAAACCGGATTTTGTAGTAATTTTAGAATTATTTTTTATATAGCTTAAAACATTTAACGAAAGTTCATAATTTCCTTGCGGTCGAGCTGTTTTGAAAATCGGTTTAACCGTTTCTATATTGTGATTAAAAACTTCAGGAACTGCAGATATAATTGTATCCAGAGATTCTCTTTTACCTTTGAAATCCGGAGTTAATATTTCTATCTTTGCATTTGAAATTTTTCTTATTTCTTCTATGCATTTTTTAAAATGCTCTGCACCTCCATCAGGCAAGTCGTCTCTTGTTACTGAAGTAATAACTGCATATTTAAGTCCCAGTTCTTTTATTGCTTCTGCAATGTGTTTAGGTTCTGCAATGTCTAAAGGCTTTGGTTTAGCTGAAGAAATGTTGCAATATCTGCAGTTTCTTGTACAAACATTGCCCATAATAAGGAATGTTGCCGTATTTTTAGCATAACATTCACTCTTGTTTGGACATCTGGCACTTTCGCAAACAGTGTTCAAGCATTTATTTTTTAAAATATGTCGTACTGTTTTTGTTGTTTCAGTATCTATAATAGGTCTTTTTAAATATTCAGGTAATCTTGGCATATATTTCACCGTCCGGTTTAATTAAATTTTAACATGATATAAAAATGTATGCATAAACAAAATTGTTCAAATCTTAGAGAATCAAACATAACGGAATGTTAAGCATTTGTCGAAAGTTGTTATTTGGTGTAATATGGAGTTATGAATAAGGGGAAAATTGTAGTAGTCGATGATGAAAAGATTGTTACTTCTGCTTTTAAGACACTATTAAAAGTAGAGGGATTTTCTGACGGGCATTTTTTTAATAACCCCAAAGAAGCTATTGAATTTTTAAAAGAAAACAAACCTGATTTAATTATTTCAGATTTTTTGATGCCGGAAATGAATGGTTTAGAGTTTTTACAGGCAGTAAATGAAATGTATCCCGAAGTCAGTAAAATTCTTTTAACAGGATATGCTGACAAAGAAAATGCAATAAGAGCGATAAATGAAATCGGATTATACAGATATATTGAAAAGCCATGGAATAATGATGATTTAATTATTAATATAAAAAATGGCATAGAAAGAAGTTATTTACTAAGTGAACTTAGGCAAAAAATTACTGAATTAGAAGCTGCAAAAAAAGAACTTGAAAAATATTCTCATAATCTGGAAGAATTAGTTGAGGAGCGTACACACGATTTAAAACAATCCAATGCAAAACTGGAAGGATTGTTTAATTATTGTGCTGACGGAATTGTAATAATCAACGAAGACGGAATAATAGAGCAATTAAATCCTGCTTGTGAAACCTTAATCGGGCACATAAGTGATAAAATAATAAATTCTTCAATTGACGATTTTTTGTTCAGTAAAAAGACTTTTATCTCTAAAGAATTACATAAACTCGATGAAACGGAACTTTTATTAAGAGATTTTTGTATAAAAAATCCGTTTTCAAATACAGAAATTCCTGTTGATGTAAGTTTTGCAAGAATAAATCCTGATGACGATTATAAACGTTTTGTCGGAGTAATCAGAAATGTAACGGAACAGAAAAAGGCAGATAAGTTGCGTGATGATTTTATAGCAACACTAACTCACGATTTAAGAACTCCGCTTCTTGCAGCTATTCAGACTCTTAAATTTTTCTTAGACGGAGCTTTAGGAGAATTAGATGAACAGCAGAAAGTATTGCTTGCTACAATGCAAAAAAGTAATGAAGATTTGCTGGGTTTGGTAAATGCACTTTTAGAAGTTTATAAATATGATGCGGAAAAATTAACTCTGACAAAAACTGATTTTAATATGTACAATCTTGTAGAACAAGTTTATAACGAACTTTTACCGCTTGCAAAATCTAAAAATATTGATTTTAGTATAGAATGCGATAACCATGAAACAGAAATTAATGCCGACAGAAGTGAACTAAGACGTGTTATTTGTAATTTGTGCGGAAATGCAATAAATTATACTCAAGAGGGCGGAAAAGTTTTAATTACACTAAAAACAGAAGATAAAGATTTGATATTTTCCGTTTCGGATAACGGTTCAGGAATCCCTCAGGAAGATATTCCAAATATGTTCCAGCGATTTTCTCAGGGAACAAGCAAGAAACGTTCAACAGGAACAGGTTTAGGATTGTATTTATCTCGACAAATTATTGAATCACATGGCGGGAAAATATGGTTGGAAAGTGTTTTGAATAAAGGAAGTGAATTTTCATTCCTGCTTACTGATGTTGTAAAAGAAAAAGAAGGGTCATTGTTATGATTAATGTGCTGCTTGTGGAAGATCATGAATTGTATAGAATGGGACTTTCAATGCTTCTGAGCAAATCAGAAGGTATAAACCTTTTATCAGAAGCAGCAGATGGCATTGAAGGCATTAAAAAGGCAAGAGAGCTTTCTCCTGATGTTATTTTAATGGATATAGGTCTTCCAAATATTGACGGCATAGAAGCTACTCAAAGAATTAAGGATTTTAATCCAAACGTAAAGATATTGATTTTTACTTCCAGAGACAGTGAAAATGATGTTTTTGAATCTTTCAGAGCCGGTGCTGACGGTTATATTATGAAGGGTGCTACACCGGAGCAAACTATTTCAGCAATAAAATCAGTTTATGAAGGTGTTGGCTGGATTGATCCGAGTATTGCAAAAATGGTATTTTCAAATTTACAAAGACCATCGTATTCTGTTATAACTGAACCTGATATAAAAAATGAAAATAAAAATTCATACGGATTAACTGAAAGAGAATTAGAAGTATTGGAACTTATGGTTGAGGGTTTATCAAATCCGCAGATTGCTGACAAGCTAGTTATAACAAGAGCTACTGCAAAAGCTCATGTCCACAGTATTTTGCAAAAACTATGTGTCGGAACAAGGACTCAAGCAACAGTTACAGCAATGAGAGAAGGACTTGTATAATGTTTTCAACTTTAGCCGGTGTAATTGTTGCTACGAAGGTTCACTTTGCGCAGGCAAAATATAAGTTTACGCGCAAAAACGACCAACAAGTCGCAGAAATGATATATCGCAACGAAGTTGATAAAGGCGATGTAAAAGAAAAATACCAAAAAAGTCGTTTACCGGAGTCCGGTTATATGACAGTTGCGGAGTATGAAGCAAAATCAAAACCTAAAACCAGAAAAGAAATCTCTGCAACAATTTTGGATAATGCAGAATTCCCAAAAGACGAAAATATGGTTTATGTTCCGAAACACAAATTCAAATTGGTTAAATATAATGAGCCAATAGGAACGCCGGAATTAACTTTACCAAGAAAATTAAATTTTGACAGACAAATTAATGCTCAAGGTATTGTTTCAGGAGATTATACAAAACTTGTTTATCCTTCTGTATATTATTATGCAGAATCGGATTGTACCAGTTGTGACTTGTTCTTAATAAATCTTGATCCAAAGCTTTCAAATTTAGAAAAAGTTGAAAAAGCTAACGTTGTAAATAAAGAAAAAGCACCGTTAATTTCTACTTCAAAGGATATAGATGTTAGGTTTGTTTTTAGAACACTAACACCGATTGATTTTTCTGCCGACAATAATAAGTTAGTTGTAAAAGAAAAAATTGGCTATCGTCATGACGGAATTTGGAAAACAGATTTATGGGTATATGATTTTAATAAAAAACAAGGTATAAAACTGCCTCAAATAAGAGATTCTATTGTAAGTTATTGGAAAGAATTACATAATATTAATTTAAAAGAAAAAAGGTGGGACATATATCCGTTAGGATTTGATTCTTCCGATGATAACAGAGTTGTTGTTTCCGCTTATGCCTATACCGGAGAAAACCCTAAATTTCTTGGTATATGGAGTATAAACACAGACGGAAGTATGCCAAAATTAGAATCTATAGATAATCCATCTTTTCCGATTTCTACAGTTGGGTACAGGCTCGTTGAAGAAGAGGATGTTATTCCGATGTCAGAAACTGAATTTACCGCAAAGAAAGCAAAACAAGCCGAAAAAAGAAAAAAGAAACAAGAAAAAGCTGAAAAAAAATTCAATGATAGTTTGACAAAAGTAGAATATAAGCGCAAAATTCAGCAAATGGATATGGAAACCCTGCTAAAAATTCAAGAACGCAGAAATTATTTGAAGCAAACAAAAACAAAAAGTGTAGACGGTTATACCGGAGACTAGTTGCTTTCCAGTATTTCATTAACAGGAACAGATGTTTTAAGTTTTAATGCGAAAATATTGGATTTATTTAAAAGTGCAAGTTTTACGGCATCTTTTTCTGTTGTAATTATGTTTTCATTAATCTTTTCAATATCTGAAGCTGTGTATTGATGATGGTCATCAAATGTTATTTTATTTTTTATTATAAAATCATCTTCCAAAAATTTATAAAATTGTTCCGGTTGACCAATTGCGGATATAGCAACTGCTTCAGTACCTTTTTGCAAATGTTCGCCTGAGATTATATTATAAACGTAATCCGGTTCTGTTTTGCATACGATAACGTCTTTTTTATATTTCTTTTCAAATATGCGTTTCAGTTTTTCCGCCCGCGAATGTTCTTTATTTTTGCTTACGATAACAAGTTTATCAATTCTGTTGAATCCTTCCATACCCTCTCTTAATGGTCCTGCCGGTAATAAGTTTTCATTTCCGAACATTTTGTCAGAATCAGTTAGGACAATGTCCAAATCTCTATGAAGTTTTCTGTGTTGAAAACCGTCGTCTAAAATTATTTTTGTCGCACCCAGATTTTTTACTGCGTATTTAGCGGCTTTATATCGATTAGAACAAGTTAGAACTGCACAACCATCCAGATTTACAGCAAGCCAATACGGTTCATCACCCGCTAAATCAGCCTTGTAATATAAATTTATGCCGTCAGATATAACGTGAACATTTTTATTATTTAATTTTCCGCCGTACCCTCTTGATACAATGGCAGGTTTTTCTCCTTTTGAAATATAGTATTTTGCAATTTCAGCAACAACCGGAGTTTTACCGACTCCTCCGGTTGTAAAATTACCGATCGACACAACAAAGGCATCTACTTTTTTAGGTTTTATTATTTTTTTATCGTATAGAAAATTCTTGAAACTGCTGCCAATTCCATAAAATAACGAGCAGAATTTTAGTAAATTAAAAAGCAGTCCTTTTGGGTTCTTGTCGTAATGTAACTTTGTTATTTCTGTTTTTATGTTCATATAAATAATAGTATAACATGACAATATTGTTTCGAGACAAATACTATAGAATAAGTTGATTTTATTCGTTTAAATTATCAAAGTAAAAATTGTAAAAAAATATTAAGCAAATTTACAAAAATATACAATCGGCGCAAATGTAGTAGTAGAGAAACTTTCTCTTGCTATTGCATTTTTAACTTGGGCAATTTTTCTGTACAAAAATACTTTATATATATAACACGATAAAGGGATAAAGATAAATTTGCTGAGGATAAAAAACAATTATTAAATTCGGTAAATGATGAAACAAAAGATAAAAAATCAGAAAATAATACAACAAACGTATAAAGAAAGCGAGGATAAAAATGCCATGCTATTATGAAGATATTAAAGATTCAACACTTATAAACCAAATACATCAAATAGATCAAAAATATTCAAAAAAAGAAGGTACTAAAAGTTATAAACCGGATCCGATCTTTGGTGTAAAGCCCTCAGTTGAGCACTTTATTATGGCAAAGATTGATAAATCGAAACTCTCTAAAGAAGGACTAAGTGAATATGAGTATATGATGAAAAAAACGGAAAAAGAAGCTATGATTCCAGATATATTTGTAACTTTATTATCCGGAGTTGGGGGAGCTGTTTCCGGTGCTGTTGTATCAATGGATAAAAAACCGCTGACCAGACTTATTATAGCTGCTTGCAATAGTATTTTGATGATGGGTGTAGTAGGCACCACAGCTTATTATGCCCACAAATCTGAGTATGAAACATAACATTTTTAAGAGCAAAATTTATTTTACAAGTTTTAAATAATCCGATAAGATAAAAGGTAAAAAAGTAAACAATTAGAACACATAATAAAAATGGTGCACTCAAATGCACCATTTTTAATTATTATTAACTTTCTACGTATTCTCTTAAACGTTTGCTTCTGTTTGGATGTCTTAGTTTTCTAAGAGCCTTAGCTTCAATTTGTCTGATACGTTCACGAGTAACTCCGAATAATTGTCCGACTTCTTCCAATGTTCTTTGGCGTCCGTCATCCATACCGAAACGTAACCTTAAAACATCTCTTTCACGAGGTGAAAGTGTGCATAGAACTTCCGCAAGATCTTCTCTCAAAAGTTCTGAAGCAACTGTTTTAATAGGAGCATCCGCTTCTTTATCTTCAATAAAATCACCTAAACGAGAATCTTCTTCTTTACCAATCGGTGTTTCAAGAGATAGCGGTTCTTGTGCTATTTTAACGATTTCTCTTAGTTTTGATATTGAAACACCCATTTCAACTGCCAATTCTTCTTCGGTCGGTTTTCTGGAAAGTTCTTGTGCAAGTCTTCTTGTAACTTTTTTCAATTTATTAATGGTT
>CADBPN010000156.1 GCA_902796585.1 uncultured bacterium | reverse complement strand
TTTCATTTTTGGGTTCCAATGTTGTGTTTGGTGTCCGAAGTGTACACCTGCTTCAAGTAATTCGATAAGTGATGCTGTTGACATCTTCCTGTCTCCTTTTTTTACTGTGTGTTTTACTACGGGAGTTATAACCACATTTGGAGAGTGAATAAGTGACTAGATGAGCATGTGATTAAGTGAGTTATAATTTTCTTAATTGAATATTCGGCTAATCAAATTTCATTTTTCCAAACTAGGGCGAACCTATCTGGCTATAAAACCAACAAAATCGTATTACAAAAAAAGTTAAAAGTAAATAGTAATAATAAAAAGAAACTTATATATTTTATATTTTTTAAATGTTAAAATTATTCTATGGAAAATATTACTAATCCAAAAATCAGCATAATTATTCCGATTTATAAATCGGAAAAATTTTTACATAAATGTCTTGATTCTATTTTTAATCAAGATTACGAAAATTACGAAATTGTGTGCGTAAATGATGCATCACCCGATAATTGCGAAAAAATAATTAATAACTATTTGGAAAAAGGCTGCAAAATTAAGTATATAAAAAACAGTATAAATAAAGGTGCCGGAGAATCCAGAAATATAGGCATTGAAAAAGCATGCGGAGAATACATAATGTTTCTCGATTCGGATGATTGGCTGGAAAATTCTGCGTTATCAAAACTTTCAAAATATTTAGATAATTTCCCAAATATAGATATTATCTCATACTTATTTTACGATGTAGAACCGAATAAACCTAAAACATTGAATAAGACCGTTCCCGAAGAAATCGTAAATAAAAAACTTGATATGACTCAAAATCCTGAATATTTTCAATATTTGGGATTTGGAACAACAAAACTGATTAAAAGAAATATTTTAGTTGAAAATAATATAAAATTTAATAATGATGTTTGCCTTGAAGATTTAAGTTATTATTTTGATTTAGTCCCATATATAAAAGATGTTGTCTTTACAAATGAAATAATTTTTTGCTACAGACATGTACCAAAATCGAGGAACACAAAAAGCAGAAAACATATAGATTACTATACAAAAAACATTAAAAAAGCTGAGGAATATATCTCCAACTATTCTTTAGAACAAAAAAGCATGTTTTTAAAAAATTTATATCAAGATTTGTTTTTGGCTTTATACCATGCCTACGGTTTTTTCGAAATATCGTTTAGTAAATTTAAAAACACCCTTGCAGAATACATAAACCCCGAATATATAGAATTAAACTTGGAACCGTATCATGTTCTTTTGTACAAAAAAATTTGTCAAAAAAATCTGCCTTCTATATATTTTAGAATACTGTTTATTCTAAAATTTTATTGCCCAATATTATTTAAAATATACAAATATTTTAAAAAATAGAATTTAAGTAAAAATATAGTCAATTTTTAAGCTTTTCCGCACGCTCATAGGAACGGTTTCAAGTCAGGCTGTATGCTATCCCGCATACAGCCTGACTTTCACACACCGAAAGTCGCGTACGGAAAAACCTCAAAAATTTGTCAATTTTTGGGTTTTTCCGTACGCTCAATATATAAAATTCGTTAAAATTTATGCTAAAATTGTGAAATGGAAAAACAGCAATTACGCAATATATCAAAAGAAATTCGCTCTAAACTCAATATAAAATCATTGAGTCAAAAACTTGTCAAAAAATTATCAGAAACAAATGAATATAAAAATGCTAAAAATATTATGATATATTATCCGCTTCCAAATGAAATAAACCTTCTCGCACTCTTAAAGGATAATACTAAAAAGTTTTTTCTGCCAAAAATTGACGGACAAAATCTACTCTGCTGTCCTTATAAAGAGGGCGATAAAACTTGTCTTTCACGCTTTAAAACATGTGAACCGATTTCGGAACCATGCAGCAAAAATCTAATTGATTTAGTTATTATACCTGCACTTGCCGTAGATAAAAATAATTATAGACTTGGCTACGGAGGCGGTTTTTATGACAGATTTTTGAATGACTTTACAGGATTAAAAATTGTTTGTTTACCCCAAGAACTTGTTTTTGATACTATTTATCCCGAATCACATGATATAAAAGCAGATATTATTCTCACAGTTTAGACTTTTTACTAATAGTATTGATTTTGTAAATATTAAAAAATGTTTGTAAAAGAAAAGGAGAAAATATGTTTGATTTGTATATGTTAGAAAATTGCCCTTATTGTAAAAAAGTAATTTCATTTATGGATGAAACCGGTATAAAAGCCAACAAAATTGATATTTTAGACAAAAAAAATGAAGAATCATTAATACAATTGGGCGGAAAAAGACAGGTTCCGTTTCTTGTTGATAAAGACAGAAATATTCAAATGTACGAATCCTCGGATATTATTGAATATTTAAAAACGGTTATATAAATGTAAAGATTTGTAACAAATTATAACTCTTTTGAAATTACCTACATTTTAAATACTTTATATATATGTAAGATTTAAAAGATGGTAACGAAAGATGGCAGAAGCAGCATTACAAACAACACTTGTATTCTATAAGTTAAGAAGAAACGCCCTTCAACTTGAAATTTCTCAATTGGAAGCACAAAAAGCTATGGGCACACTTTCTCAAGCTGACCGTTATTCTTTAAAAACTCGTCAAGAAAACGAAGTTAAAGCATATTTTAAAGACTTATATGAATGCGATTGCGATATAAACAGTGAATACAGAGATTACACTGAGATTCCTGATTTTAAAGATGCAATAGCAAAAATTACCGCACAGTTTGAAGAAGAACAAAACGATTTAACAGCTTGGGAAACAGCAATCGACTCACAAATCACAACAGACAGTGCTGAACTTGAAGAAATAAATGCTTATATGGAATCTATGTCCAATATGTTATCTTCAAACATACAAGATGATTATAATTATGGATTGAACGGATAATAGAGAGAGTATTAAATAGTAATCAATTTTTGTTTTTCCGAATTTATTTAATTTTTAGACGATAGTTTTAAAAACTATCGTTTTTAGTTTTTGCAGTTTTAATAATTCCATATTTTATTTATAATATGTTTATGGAATTTGAAAATATTTCTATCGGGGTTGATATAGAAGAAATATCTCGTTTTGAAGGAAAAGAACGGGGAAAAGACGCTAATTTTCTTGCTCGCATATTTACGGAAAAAGAACTTGATTATTGTTACAAAAATAAAAATTATGCATCACACTTGTGCGGAAAATATTGTGCAAAAGAAGCGGCAGTTAAAGCATTGACAAATTTTAACATAAATAATGTTTATTACGGAGATATAGAAATACTTAATAAAGATAACGGAATTCCGTTTGTGAATTTACCAAAATATCCTGATATCAAATTTAAGGTTTCCGTATCACACTCGAAATTATACGCAACAGCAACAGTTTTGGCATTAAAAGATTAAGTTAGAAGGAGGAAAATATATGAAAAAGATTTTTTCAACACTAGTTTTATTAGCTGTAGTTTCAATGTTCATGCCGGCATTTGCAGGTACTCATGGTACTAATGGTAAAGTATCCGGACGTTCAATCGGTGCGGGTGCATTATCTTTAATTATTTGGCCGGGAATAGGTCAAGCAATCAATGATCAAAGTTACGAAAAAAACCTTACTCACGCATTACTCGGTTTAACCGGTATTTTTAGAATATGGTCTTGCTATGACGCTGTTGTTGACAGACAAGGCGGTGTTTGGCATAACCGTATATAAAACTTAAAATATAGGAGCGTGCAGGAAAAAACAAAAATTGACAAATTTTTGAGGTTTTTTCGCAGACTCTATAATTGAGCGGTAAATAACTAAAAAATATTATGATTTAACTGTTTTTAAAATATATCGAACACAGTCTTTTGAATTGTGATTCTGTTTAGCTATTTTATAACAGTTTTCGGTAATCATCTTGTAAGCTTCTTTGTCATATAAGAAGCTTTCTATTTTAAATATTAAATCCGAAAAATCTTCATAAAAAGGCATATAGCCGTCAAATAATGCCAGTTCTTCTCTAAAATCACTTATCATAAGCCTTTTACACGCAACTGTTTGAAGCGTTCTGTAATTAAGAGATGAAATACCTTGAGAGTTCATGTTAAATACGATTTTAGTATTATTGATTGCTTTTGCCATGTCTTCTTCGTTATCAATAAATCCCATATAAGTTAAATCTATTATTTCAGGATATTTTGCACGCTTTCTGGCATCTTGATAGTGTTTATCAATTGCATACCATGCTATTTTTAAGTGCGGTAATTTCATCACCAGCTCTTCGAAAAAGTTCAATCGATAATCCGTATCAAGTCTTCCTGCGAACATAATATCAAATTGCGGTTCAATTTTTAAATTCTTATATACACTGAAATTCACAAAATGCGGAAGGTAGTGAATATTTTTGAATGTTTCGTACTCCGTCAGCTGTTTATCCCAATAAAAAGTATAGTTGTCATCGTCCTCAAGATATAATATGTATCTTTCCCAGTCTTTTCCTGAGGTATTACTTCTTATATCATCGGAAAAATAGTTTATGGACGGTATATCCAAACCGTTATTAATCTTAATTTTTAGCCCCGAGAAATCATATCCGGCAATATAATCAAATTCTCCTTTGAGTATTGTTTTTAAATCGGTGTCAAACAGCTCATCATAAACAGTAACATTGCACTTGTTCTGCCTAAAACCATCAATGATACTGCTTGTTGTAAGTCTGCCTCCAATACTAACGGGAAGTATTGCAAGAATATTTTTTGTTTTTTTCTTTTGCATATCTCTCTAACTAAAAAGGATTTTTTATACAGCTTATTTTTCTATTCAGCTACTCCGGATAATTCCGGTTCTTTGTTTTCTGTTTTAGGAACAAGCATGGAAACTACAGGATATTTCCTTGATAATATTTCATTATCGTTATCATAAACAACAAAAGTTAAATCTTCTACACTATAGTCCATAATTAATTTCAAATCATTTGCATAAGCATTGTACACAAAATCCTTGTTAGGAATACTTACATCCAAAGTTCCGATTGAAACTTCTTTGCCATTGCTTCCAACAGCCTTTACCGAAAGTTTGTGTTCTCCTTCAGACCAATTCGGACCGCACATAATTGCCATATCAAATCTAAATTCTGCCGGCATTGCGATAGTAGATAACTTATCATAAATATTAATACAAGTTAATTTATTATTTTTAAAAGTAATGTTTTCTGCTAAAACTAAATATTCTGACATTTTTGTACTCCTATTCTTAAATAAATCCCACCTCAAATATATTAACATAAAATTAAAGAAATATATTAACATAATTGTGTATAATAAATTATGTTATTATTGAACTAACAAACATTATTAAGGAGAAATTGTATGAAAAATATTATTGTCGGAGCCGGGATTTCCGGTGCGGTTTTGGCTAATTTACTTGCCGGAAAAGGAGAGAATGTGCTTGTTATAGACAGACGTACAACTTTAGCCGGCAACAGTTATGACTATAAAGATAAAGAAACAAATATAACTGTTCACAAATATGGCCCGCATATATTTCATACAAATAATAAAGAAGTTTGGGATTATTTATCAAAATTCACAAAATGGCATTTTTTCTTCTTAAAACCAAATGCAATATTTGAAGGAAATGTATGTAATATTCCGTTTAATCTTAATACCTTGTATCAGGTCTTTTCAAATTCTATGGCTCAAAGAATTGAGGAAAAGTTGATATCAAACTACGGGTACGGTGTAAAAGTTCCTATATTAACGCTTAAAGAGAACGATGATAACGATTTAAAGTTTCTTTCAGACTACGTTTATGAACACATGTTTAAAAATTATACAATGAAACAGTGGGGACTAAAACCGGAAGAAATTGATCCTGCAGTTACTGCAAGAGTGCCGGTATATATAAGTCATGATAACAGATATTTTCAAGATAAATACCAAGGTATTCCTTTAAACGGATACACAAAAATGGTTGAAAATTTACTCAAACATCCAAATATAAAAATCAAGCTTGGAGTAGATTATAAAGATTTAAAAGTTAATTTCGACAGAGTATTCTATTCGGGTGCAATAGATGAATATTTTGATTATAAGTACGGAGAATTACCATATAGGAGTTTAAGATTCGATACACAAATATTAAATAAAGAATATTATCAAAAAACAGTTGTAACAAACTATCCTAACAATTATGATTTTACAAGAATTACGGAACACAAATATTTCTTAGACGAAAAATCCGATAAAACAATTATTTCGGTAGAATATCCGGAAGAATTTAAGTTGGGTGAAAATGAAAGATATTATCCGATTACGGACGCTAAGACAAAAGAATTGTATGAAAAATATAAACAAGAGGCGGAAAAGTTAGAGGGATTGTATTTTATCGGAAGATTAGGAGAGTACAAATACTATAATATGGATTTAGCTGTAGAAAAAATATTTGAACTTTATTCAAAGCTTTTTGTAAAAAATAACTAAAACAACAAATAGGTTGGGGGAAATTCAACAATACTAAAATAAAATTATGACATTAAAAAATTTTATTCAGTCCTTACAAGGTTTTTAGCCCTAATTATTAAGAAATTTTAAAATATATAGAAAATAGTATTTCATAAAAATTGTTTTTGATATTATAGTTGTAAAATACAACTATGGTTTTGTGCAAATTTATATTATGGAATTGGGAGTATATATTTTATGAAAAAATTTATCAGTGCATTGCTGTCTTTAATGATATTTGTAATGTATACAGGAGTGGCAATTGCGGCGCCTAAAGGATTAAAAAAAGCATCAAAATCTACTGTTCAAGCAGTATCAATAGAAGCAACCGCAGATGCTCAAGCTAAAAAAGCTGCCGCACAAAAAGCAGCCGCAGCAAAACAAGCTCAACAGATGCAAGCAATGGCTGCTGCTTCAAAATCACATTTAAAGCCTGCCGCAAATGCAAAACCTATTGATCTTGCTTTCGTTTTTGACGGTCCCTCCGACAAAAACCAACAGGTTTTATCAAAATTTCAACAAACTATAAAGATTCAATTGTTACCTGATTATATAGCTAATTTCCCTAAAGATTTAGTCTTTACCGGAGATTGGACCGAAAAAGGCGCAATTGCCGCTTCTGACAAAGCATTAGCATCGAGAGCCAGAATGATAATATCTTTAGGATATTTATCCAGTAACTATTACACAGATAAAAAAAATAAAAATAAATACGTTGTCACAATTGATCAGTATGGATTAAGAGATTTTGGCGATCATTTTTTTAACCCGATTCAACAAATGACAAGTGATTTTACAACATTTAAGGTTCTGAATCCTGATATTAAAAAAACAGCAATCCTTATGAACGAAACATATTATAAAACAAGAAATGATTGGAATTCCTTTATTGCAAAAAAATTAAAAGAGAAAAATTGCAACTTGGCTTTTGTTGTTATTCCGGTTAATTCTAACGTCACTTCTTCTCTTTCCAAAATACCAAAGGAGGTCGATTCTGCATTCATTACTCCTCTATACAATCTTAGCGGAGAACAAAGAAAAGAATTGTATAAGCAATTGAATGCTAAAAAATTGCCGTCTTTCTCGTCTGTAGGAAAAGAAGACGTGGAATTGGGCGCAATGCTTGGTACTTCAACATTTGATGTTGATAAAAAGTTGGCGGAAGCAACATCTTTTAACATTCATGGAGTTCTGCACGGAAAAGCCGTAAAAAATGAAAAAATACCTTTTTATGATGATAAAGTAATATTTTATAATGCAGATACAGGAGAATCTCTGGGATATACACCCCCTTTAAGGTTATTAAACAATTCTACGGTTATATCAAATAAGCCAAAAACTATGTATGATCTGAACACATTAATAACCGAGTTAGATAAAGGCAACTTGGATATGATTAGAAAAAAACATTTGGTGGATGCGGCAAGACGTTCTGTTGCAAGTGCTTATCTGAGATACTTACCAACTTTAAGGCTCGATTTGGGCTATCAAACGTATAACAGTTCTTACGCTGAATCATATTCAAATGTGCCGACAAGTGTCGGAGCTTTTACGGTAGGAATGGATCAAATTCTTTATTCTCCGGATTTGGTTACAAATATAATAGTAAAACACAAGAAACTTAAATTTGATAAAGCGGAAAATGATTTAACAAAAGCAAATACTGAGTATCAGGTAGCTAATCTGTATATAGAAACTCTAATGCTTGGCAATATGATAAAGATTCAAGAAGAATATGTTCAAGAAACAAGAGAAAATCTTGCAATGGCAAGGGTAAGAGAAAAAACGGGAAAATGCGGATATGAGGAAGTGTTCAGATGGGCAGGAGAAGTATCCGAAGCAGAAAAAAAACTATTATCTATGCAAGCAGACTATAAAAATTTACAGGTTCAAATAAATAAACTATTAAACAAAAATCAAAGAGAAGATTTTGCATTTAAACCGTTAACAGCAAATGATCCGGCATTCTTTACAAGTGATTTACATATCATTGATCACGTAAGAAACCCGAAAAAATTAGGTCAATTTACTGACATGTTAGTACAAGAAGTTCAGTACCTTTCTCCTGAAACTACAAAGTTAAAAGCGGCTATTGCAATGAAAAAAGCGGAGATGTCTAATTACGGTCAAAAATTCTTTATGCCTAACGCAAAAATGTCGCTTGAATATCAAACTCAATTCGGCAGAAACCTTCCGTATGAAACAGAAGGACATAATCAATTAATAGGTTCAAAGAGTTCTGCAGCTATGGGTAAAGCGATGGCAGAAAATTTAGCCTCTACACATAATCCAATGAGTGCAGTAGCATCAGGTGCTTCAGCATTCGGTGATATGGCTGCAGCATCACCATACCTTGGGCTTAAAGAACAGTCGTTCAGATTCTTTATCGGAGCACAGTGGAAACCTATTGAAGGCGGACATAAAATTGCCGAAATCGCAAGGTGCAAGGCTGAATTAAATGAACTTAATGCATACTTAGAAGAAGTGAATACAGAAATAGAAATGCAAGTACGTTCTGTTGTTAATCGCGCTATTTCAAAATACTTTATGATAGAAAAATCTTATAAGGCGATGTTTGCCGAAAAAGAAAACTATGAGATGGTAAAAGCTAAGTATCTTCGCGGCGAATGTCCGATTAACCAAATCGTTGACGCTCAACAATTATATTTAAAGGCAAAAACAGATGCTATAAACTCTCAATATGAATTCTTTAAGGAATTAATTTGGGTTCAGAGAGGCTTGTTATCTGTAAATTGGACTCAAGCAAGTGAAAATGCAAAGAAATGGATTAACGGTATTCCTGCAATATTACCCGCAGAAGAAGACTTTACATTATAATTATTAATAGATTATTTACAAAAAAGCGGCAATAAAATGTCGCTTTTTGTATATTCTATAAAACATATTACGGAATAATTTCAACTCAAGTTTTTCAATAAAATCTCAAATTAATTATAATTTTTATGATAGTATTATGAGAAAAAGGATGTTTATGGAATTATTTGAAGAAACTGTTAAAATAAGATACTCGGAAATGGATTGTGATTTAGTGTTAAAACCATCTGCAATGCTGCAGTTTTTACAGGATTTAGCAAGTGATAATGCCGAATTTTTGAATTTTGGTTATTCATACATAATCAAAAACAACCTCGCATGGTTTCTTTTAAAATATCGCATAGAATTTGAAGATTATCCGGAAGGTATTTACGATATAACAATAAAAACAGAACCCAGAGGATATAATAAAATATTTGCTTTTCGTGATTTTGAAATATTACACCATGACAAATTAATCGGTCGTGCAACAAGCTCCTGGGCTTTAGTGGATTTAGAAACAAAAAGTATGGCAAATGTTGCGGAAGTTTTAGCCGAAAATAAGTATATGGTACCCCACGAAAAAAGAGAAAATGATTTGAATTTCGGTAAAATAAAATTACCGGAAAGCTTTGATACAGAAAAAATATTTGAAATTCGTTTTGATGATTTAGATGTTAACAGACACGTAAATAATGCTAACTACATTGTTTGGGCTTTTGAAACACTTGATTTTGACTTTAGAAGAAAACATAAATTGAAAACATTGGATATGATGTTTAAAAAAGAAATAAGCTATGGTTCAAAGGTTCTCTCTTGTGCAAAAATCTCCGATAAAGAAACTGTTCACGTTCTTAAAAATGCGGAAACCGGCGAAGAGTTGTGTTTGGTTAATGCATTATGGCAGGTAAAATAAATAGAAGGGGTTGTTAAATCTTTAACAACCCCCTATTTTTTATAGCTTAATCAATTCTTTAACTTCTTTTCGTTTAACCTTTCGTGTTGTGGTTTTTGGTAGTTCGTCTTTTGAAATAATTATATTTGTCGGACGTTTATATTGAGCAAGTCTTTCGGACAATGATTTAACATCTAATCTTATCATTCTGTCAATATCTTCATCAGAATAAGAATTATACAATTCTGATTTTGGAACTATTACTGCTGTAACTTCTTCTGTACCGTCTTTTGCTCCGAATGTTCTTGATGTGCCTAAAACGCAAACTTCTGATATATAATTACTTTTTTCTAAAACTGCTTCTACTTCTTCCGGAAAGACCTTTTTACCGCCATTAAGAACAATCATGTTCTTGATTCTGCCGGTTATATGCAAATGCCCGTCGCTATCTATGTTTGCAATATCTCCTGTGTGCAGCCAGCCGTCTTTGTCGATTACTTCTGCTGTCATTTCGGGTTGATTATGATAACCTTTCATAACAGATGGGCCTCTTAACCAAAGTTCACCGGTAGAAGGTTCAATTCTTGCCTCAAAATTCTTCAACGGTCTGCCGACAGATGCCATATCCCAGCGTTTGTCAGTATTTACACATACAACGGGACTTGTTTCGGATAGTCCGTAACCTTGATAAACTTTTATACCGATTCTTTCAAAGAATTCTCCTACTTCTAAATCAAGCGGAGCACCGCCGGCAATACAACCAAAGAACTTACCGCCAAAATTATTATGTATTTTCTTAAATAACAAACGTCTTATTCCGTACGAAGGTATAAATTTTGCCGCATGAAACATTAAATTAAATATGCTTTGGGCAAGTTTTGGAGTATTCTTGATTTCTTTCTCAATACCGGCTTTTAATAGCTTTAAGAATGCAGGTACTACAATCATGAATTCAATTCCTTTATCCTTCATAATATCTGTAATATCTTTTGGTTTTAAACTGGTTGTGTAATATACGGTGTGACCGAAATTTAAAAATACAGAAAATCCGACAGTCATTTCAAATAAATGGTTCATCGGTAGAATAGAAAGCATTGTAGTCTTTCTTCCGTCGGGAAGAATTGCATTTATAGGGTCAGTTAAACATTCGAGCTGTGCATTTATATTTTTATAAGAAATTTCAACACCTTTTGGAGCGCCGGTTGTTCCTGACGTATAAATAATTAACGCAGTAGATTTCGAACTTCTTTGTCTCCATTTTGCGTTATATTCTTCCGGAAGTGAATAAATATCCACAATATCCGGTTCATGACTGTGTTCGTCGATTAATATTAAATGTTTAATTGATGTAATTTCTTGTTTAAGTTTCTTTGCCGTTTCAAGATAATGTTCCGATACAAACATTATTGTAGGCAAACAGTCTGATAATATAGAATTCAGTTCGTATTCCGAAAGTTTAATATCCAAAGGAATAGTGACACCGCCTGATAGAGTTGATGCAAACATACAAGCTCCGTATTCCGGTTTTGATTCTGATAGAATTGCTATTCCTTCCCCTTTTTTAAACTCCAAATCTTCTATTATATATCTTGCTATCTTTCTTGAAAGTAATCCCAAGCCTTTATATGTAAATTCTTTCCAGCCGTATTTTCCTCTTATCCCAAGTGCAATACGATTTGCATAGTCTGCAGTTTTAGTTTCTATGTGAGATAGAATATGACTGTTTCTTTCTTCTCCATGTCCCATCTTAAACTCCTTTAATCTTTTTCATACACACTTTTTAATACTTACACTATGACCTAATTATATTATTTATCACATAAAAAAGCAATATGCAAAATAAATTCAGCATAGATTGTTTCTAATCTACAATTACATCAATATTTTCACCATACTCCGTTTTTATATGTCTGATAGCTTGTAATTGTTCTTCTTGACTTTGAAGAGAATTTATTTTCTTTATAACAGCTTCTATTTCCGGATTCTTTTTTACAATATTATTTGCAATTGTGATTGCCCTTTCATAAAAACTGATATGTCCGGAATATTGTACTCCCAAACTGTTATTTAGGATTTTTGCATCTTCGTATTTATGAAGTTTTAGCGCAGATTTAAGCAACGGTTCAGTCGGAACAAAGTGTCCAAATGTTATTTTACTGTCAGAATTTAATGTATTCATATAAATGACTAAAACCTGTAAAAAAATTTTTTGCTGTTAAAATTTTATAAAAATGCTATTTTTATTGTAATATAATGGTAAATATATTAAAGGAGAGGTATTATGCAGGATTTAATGGTTAAAATTTTGGATAAAATTAATTCCCCTAAGGATTTAAAACAGTTGAATATTTCAGAGATGAATACTCTTGCCGATGAAATGAGACAGATTATTATAAAAAAAGTAAATACAACCGGCGGTCACTTCGGCCCTAATTTAGGTATGGTAGAAGCAACTATTGCTCTTCATTATGTATTTAATTCTCCTGTTGACAAAATTGTATTTGACGTATCTCACCAGTGTTATCCTCACAAAATTTTAACAGGAAGAAAAGAAGGGTTTACAAATCCTGATAAGTATCATAAGTATACCGGTTATACAGCGCCGGAAGAAAGCGCACATGACTTATTTAAAGTCGGTCATACATCAACTTCCGTAAGCCTTGCGACAGGACTTGCAAAAGGTCGTGACTTAATCGGAGGCAAAGAAAATATTATTGCTGTAATCGGCGACGGCTCTCTAACCGGCGGTGAGGCCCTTGAAGGTCTTAATAATGCTGCTGTTTTAGGCAGCAATATAATCATTGTTGTTAATGATAATGACATGTCAATTGCAGAAAACCAGGGCGGAATTTGTAACATGCTTACAGAATTAAGAGAAAATAACGGCGAAGTAAAGAATAATTTCTTTAAGGCTCTTGGCTTTGAATATCATTATATTTCAGACGGACACAATATAGAAAAGCTTATCGAAACATTTAAGAATGTTAAAGACAGCGATCACCCTGTACTAATCCACATGCACACGATTAAAGGTAAAGGGTTTGAACCGGCAGAAATTAATAAAGAACCTTTTCACTGGATTCTTCCCGGCACACTTGACCACTTAAATGATATGTTAGGAGAAGAAAGTGAAGATTATAACTCATTAACAAAAGACTATTTATTGAACAAAGTCAATGAAGGCATGCCAATTATTGCGATAAATGCTGCAACTCCGGGAGTATTTGGATGGGATAAAACTTTCAGAGATAAAATGGGTAGTCACTATATTGATGTAGGTATCGCTGAACAACAAGCAGTCGGAATGGCATCAGGTATTGCCAAACGAGGCGGAAAAGCGGTTTTGGGAATTATGAGTTCTTTTGTACAAAGAACTTATGACCAATTATCTCAAGATATGGCTTTAAATAACGCTCCTGTAACTATGCTTGTTTACTGGGGCGGAATCTCTGAGGCTGATGCAACACATTTATGCACCTTTGATATTCCTTTAATCAGTAATATTCCTAACATTGTTTATCTTGCACCAACTTGTAAAGAAGAATACATGAAAATGCTTGATTGGTCTGTCAAACAAAATGAATATCCGGTTGCAATCAGAGTTCCTATGATGATTTCTTATTCAGGAGAAGAAGACAATACCGATTATTCAATATTGAATAAGTTTAAAATTACAGAACAAGGAAACGATATCGCTATAATAGGATTAGGAACTTTCTATGATAAAGCAAAAGAATTGAAATCTTATATTAAAGAGAATTTAGGAATCAATGCTACTCTAATTAATCCGCGTTTTATTACCGGACTTGATGAAGAAATGCTTAATAATTTAAAATCTTCGCACAAAATTGTTATCACGCTTGAAGATGGCGAATTAAACGGCGGTTTTGGAGAAAAAATTTCGAGATTCTACGGAAATTCAGATATGAAAGTTTTGAATTACGGCTCATTAAAAGAATTTACAGACAGAGCTTCTCTTGATGAACTTTATTCAAGATACCATTTAACATCTGAATTAATATTGGAAGATATTAAGAAAATTTTATAATGGTTGATTAATTTTTTGTAAAAATCCTGCTTTTAAAAAAAGCAGGATTTTTAAATATTATAATTATAGAATTATCAAATACAGTTATTGCTATATTTACCGAACCTTAAAAACATGTTATAATAAGTAGGTATTTTTATTTAGGACATATTAAAAGTGGGCTTTTTTGAGAGTCTTTTAAAATTTAAAAGAGAGCTGGATAAAGTTGAGGCTACCGTATATACAGGCAGTCGGTCTTTGCTTGAAGTCTATGAACGAAATGCAAGACTGGAAGAAGAAATAGCACAGCGTACAAAAGAACTTGACCGGGCAAATAAGCAAATGCTTACCCTCCAGCATATTTGGAATATGATGAATTCTTCCGAACCGCTTTCAAGTGTTTTGAGCGCAATTGTTAACAGCTTGCAAGGTGAACTGGGATACGTATATAGTTTTATTATTAAACCCAAAATTGATGAAGAAGACAGTTTTATTCAAGTTGCAGCATCATCAAGAGATGATTTTGAAAAGAAATTTTACTCACATTTTAACTGCAAAATTTCTGATTATAAATTAAAATATCCGGGAATAGAAGAATTAAGACAGGCAATTATAGATAATTCCATTTATCAGTCACAAGATGTTGTCGGTTTAATAAAGGGTTTTTTGCCGGAATTAGAAGAAAAAAATTTACAAAATTTCTTTACGGCTGCAAATATGAAGTCCTACATACTTGTTCCGTTGATGTCAAAACAGGTTCATTTCGGTTCTCTTATTGTTTTTTCAACAAGAGAATCCGGCAGTAATAGCGAATTAAATTTTTTAAACCTTTTTGCAAGACAAATAGAACTTGCGATAACAATTGCAGACTTGTTCCAAGCAGTTAAAGCGCAAGCAATTACTGATAGTATGACAGGTTTGTATAACAGAAGATATTTTGAAGAATTTATCAAAAAAGAAGCTATTCGTTCCGAGAGACAGAATCAAAGATTTACTGTTATAGGACTGGATTTAGACCATTTAAAACAAATAAACGATGTATACGGACACAATTACGGTGATATAGCAATAAAAACTATTGCAGCTGTTCTTAAAAACAATGCGCGTTCAATTGATGTGGCAGCAAGAATGGGCGGTGAAGAATTTAATTTAATACTTCCCGGAGTAGACAGTGCCGGAGGATTGGTAGCCGCAGAACGTATAAGAAAAGCTATAGAAGGTGTTGAACTTGACAAAATCGGACACGTAACGGCAAGTATCGGTGTAGCAACATATTTGGAACACTCGGAAGACTTAGATGAACTCCTTGAACTTACTGATCAAGCAATGTATGAATCAAAACGCAACGGAAGAAATCGGGTAACTATAGCTAAACCTGCAAAAGAAACTTCTTGGCAAGATATTGCCGTTAATACATTTATAGATATTTTAACAAAACACAGAATACCGATTGATGATGTAACATCTAAATTGCTTACACAAAAACTTCAGGAGATGTATGTAAATAATGATAAACTTTATCAAGTGGCGGATACCCTTGTTACAACATACAATCCGGAACATCATGACGGCGGAGTTAAACAAAAAGTACAAATTGCAACACTTCTCGGAAAACGTTTTGATTTATCGAAAGAAAGCCTTGATAAATTGAAAATTGCGGTTCTTTTATATGATATAGGAAATACAATGCTTCCAAAAGAACTTTTAAATAAAACCGAACCATTAAACGAAGAAGACAAAGCATCAATCAAACAACACCCCGTTATTGCGGCAAGAGAAATACTGGAGCCTATTTCCTCCGTAACCGAAATAATCCCTATAATAGAAAAACATCATGAAAACTGGAACGGAACAGGATATCCAAATAAACTTTCCGGTGCGGAAATTCCGATTGAATCACAGATTATACTTATAATAGATTCATATTTTGCTCTGTTGGAAAAACGTCCGTATAGAGACGCAAAATCAAAAGAAGACGCTATTAAAATTATTGCGGGAGACATAAATAATAAATGGAGCGGTAAATTGGCGGAAGAATTTATTGCTATTATTAAAAATGATATAGATTAATCCTTGTGCAGTTTAAATACCGTTTTTATCAATTACATTAAGTGATTGTATATGTCTATTGTTGTTTTGCAGATTTTTAAATCTCTGTCTACCAAACTTTTTATTGTATTTTTGTAACAAACAAGTAATCCTGCGTCCAACCCTCGTTCTGTAATAGCTTCTTTTATAGGAATTATCATTTCTTTAGGACGGGTTCTTTCTTCAATTTTATCAGCTAAAAATATTATTTTATCAAATTCTGACATATCTATTTTACCTATGGTATGCCATCTTATAGCGGATAAAATTTCTTCATCGTCTATGCCGAACTCTTTTTTTGCAACACAAACTCCAGCCGGAGCATGGTGCGTTTTATAATTCTCCAGTTCGCCTTCTTCAAGAGGGCAAAATGAAATGTTATCTTTGATAATCTTTACACATTCGTCTTTTGGTAAACATTTTGCACAATCATGTATAAGCCCCGCCAAGTAAGCCTTATTCTCGTCAAGTCCGTATTCTTTTGCGAGTTTCTTTGCACACTCTGCCGTTCCGAGTGAGTGCTCATATCTTTCTTCTGTTAAATTAGCCTTTAACCAATTGTTTAAGTAATCAATTGTACAATTCATTTTTATTTATATAATCCTTTACTTCCTTAATAAATCCTTTGCTCTCTCCGAGTCTTAATCCCGTAGAAGAAACATCTATTTCCGGCGCATTTACTATCTCAAAATCAAAATCTTTGAAATCATTTTTATTTATTGTATCTCCTTTACGAGGAAAAACAATGAAATGGACAAGTTTTTTCAGTTCATCAGGTTTATACCAAAGTCTGATGTTTGCAAACGCATCCGTACCTATTATCATATTTAATTTATCAGAGATATTATACTCTTTTTTCAAACTTTTAACAGTATTAAGAGTGTATGATTTACTTTCTGATTTGTATTCAATGTCCGAAATTTCAAACTTCGGATTATTTTGTATTGCAAGCTTTACCATATTAAACCTGTGATTAGCAATACTTTTATCAATATTTTTGTGAGGCGGTATATACGACGGAATAAAGATGATTTTTTCTATATCCATATTTTGCAGAACAAATTCAGCCATTTTCAAATGAGCCTGATGAATAGGATTAAATGTTCCCGGAAAAATACATATCGCCATAACCTAATTTTACTACAAAATTTATAGGTGCGTCAAAACGACGCACCCTACGTGCTATTCTTGCACATTTTTGCACATAATTGCACCCAAAAGTTATTGTTGGGTTGAAAACCCAACCTTGCTTAGCGATTTTTTGCAAAATAAAATGAAAAAGGGACAGAGACTTAGCCCGACCTGGTTTTAGAAACTTATCGTGT
>CADBPN010000155.1 GCA_902796585.1 uncultured bacterium | reverse complement strand
TTTGGTTAGACCTTATGCATTCAGCAAATTAATGGATTTGCATCCGACAATTATTTTCTTATCATTAATTTTAGGCGGAAAATATTTTGGCTTTATCGGTGTTCTTTTTGGCCCCGCAATGGCAGCAACAATCTGCGTTTTGCTTGATGAATTATATGTAAAAAATATAAAAGAAAAAGACGAAAAGGTTGAATTAACAGCAAAGGAGAAAAATTAGTATGAAAAAATTTGTTAAAAGTATTTGTGTATTATCAATGCTTGTACTTTTTTCGGCAACTGCAAACGCAGCAGGCATGATTAAAGACTATCATGCATACAGAATTAAAGGTCAAAATATAAGAAACGTAATTCCTGTTGTAGATAATATTTTAAGCCAAGAAATCGAAGTTAAGAAGCTTACAAGAAATGCATATTATGCAACATACGGTGATGAACACTATTATATGAAATTTTATCCAGCTTTGCATGATACGGATGTGTACATTGTAACAGATGCATCATACGATAAAGAAAGTAATGAAGTTACAGAATTCTTTAAAAGTCAAAATTATAAATATGAAACACTTGAGGATAAAGAAGCTTATAAAGAATATAAATTTGATTTTATAGATTATGCAAGGTCAGGTGCATTAGATGGTTTATTTACTCTGCCTGACGGTTTAAAGCCACTAAAAAAGGGTGTAAGTAAATTAAATGATAAGTTATCAAAAGGAAATGAAAAGACATCTACAATTCCATATTCAGAAGACAATGATCCGATTGATTTAACTTGTGTTGATTCGGAAGAATTTTATAATGCAGATGCAGACGTTACAGTTACAATTAACGAATATCGTTTGAAAAATAAAGAAAATAAATATGTTCACGCATATGAATATCTTGTTAAAAACAATTCACATTCTGACATTAAAGTAGAAAAAGTTTACTCTGAAAGACTTGCAGCCTTAAAAGATATTACAACATCAACATTTGTTGATTTTGACAGATTAGATGTTGCAGATAACTTGGGTGTTCCTCTTGCTGTTGCTACAGGAGGTTTATCATTAGGCTTTACGGTTGCGAACAACGTAAGACTTGCAATGGTAATTAAGGAAGCTACAAGATTTTCTCATTCATTACCTGAAAATTATGATTTAAAAGCAAGATCTACAATGAGAATACTTTGTTTAAAATTTAAAAATGACGTACAACCGCTTCAATTTACAATCAATAAACAAGGACAAACTTATAAGTTTACATATTAATAAATATTGGTTTTACAAAAATCGGGTCGAAAATAAGTATTCAACCCGATTTTTTACTATATAAAAAGGAATTGATTATGAATATATTTTTGTTTTTCTACAATAAAAAAAATGTACAAAACCAATTTGCTAAAGGATTTATAAGTAAAGTATTTATAATTATTTTAGTTTTATTTAGTTTTGTACAAATAACACAGGCTTCTCAAATTTCTTATGACAAAAGCGGTTTTGCCCCTATATATACAGTAATTGATGATGCGGCTTATGATATAAGATATTATTCACCATATAATTTTACCGGTAACAAAATTAAAGGTTACAAAGCACCAATTGCTTATATGACAAAAGAATCACTACAAGCTCTGTCCATTGCAGCCGATGATTTGAGAAAACAAGGTTACAGATTGCTTATTTGGGATTCATACAGACCGCAAAAAGCAGTTGATAATTTTGTAGAGTGGATAAATAATCCGAACGACGAAGGAGATAAATCTTTTTATCCGGATCTTAAAAAATCTGATTTGCTGGCAGGTCAGTATATAATGGCAAAATCAGGACATACAAGAGGTTCAACAGTTGATTTAACATTGATTAAAAAGGACGGTTCTTTTGTAAATATGGGCGGAACATTTGATTTATTCAGTGAAATTTCGCATCCTGATTATAAAAAACTAACAAAAGAACAAAAGAAGAACAGAAAAATATTGCATGATGCAATGATAAAAGCAGGCTTTAAAGGTATAGATTCAGAATGGTGGCATTTTACTTTAGAAAATGAGCCTTATCCTGACACTTATTTTAATTTTGATGTTGAATAAATTTGTTTAATTTTTACTTTTCATATATTCAATCGCTTCAAAATTATCTGGATTTGCGTCCGGAACAAAATCAAATATAAGTAATTTATCATCCCCAAAAGAACCTGTAACAAGGTTCTTTTGGGCAGATTTTATTTTGAATATTTCTTCAGGTTCTTCGCTTCCGCCAAACTTAAACTTTACATTATCAACGGTTTGTACACAGGAAAACGGTAACCCGATACCCATTTCGCTATCTTCTGTATAACCGGAATTCTCATCATAAAAAACAAAGAAATAAATTTGGTTTGAATCTTTATCAGGAGAATAACTTTTATACACTCCTTTGTGAAAATATGCCTTTGTCTCAGTTTTTTGTTTAAATAAACTGCCATGTTTAATATTTATACAGCCAGTCACCAAACAAACAAATATTAAAATAGGCATGATAACTGCTAATAATTTTATTAATTTTCGCATAGATTTTTCCTACAAAATATAAAATTTATAAATTTTATTTAAAAGAATATTATTCTATTATTTGTTAACAGAAAGTGGAGTTCCTTTTTCGCCAATATAAAAAACAATAAGCTCAACCGGCTCTTTTCCGGTATTTTTGCCATAATGGTATTTTCCGACTAATTCAGGCAAAACTTCACCTTCGTGAAGAGTTATTTCTTTGTTGTCGTCAGTAATAACAGTTAAAGTACCTTTTTTTACATAAGCAATATTTACTAAATCGTGTTTATGCATAGGCAATTCTTCATTGACATTTATAATAATTTTTAATACCGTAACTTCCGGTTTTTTTATTTTTAATTTTTTATATTCCGCATTGTCCCAGGTGGAAGTTGTTTTTAATAACACATCTTTTTCTGCTGAATAAGATACTATTGTTGTGCCTAAAATCATTATAAGCAGCATAACTATTAATTTTATTGTTTTATTCATATTACTTAATCCTCAAATCTTAAATCTTAAATACCAAACTTAAAATTATAATATAACAAACTTTTATTATAATACAACACTTGTTTACTTAATTGAAAAATAATTTTCACTTTACATATTATGTTAAACCCTTTTTTATGTTAGTATGTAAAAATTAAAAACAAATAAAATATAAGGAAATAATATATGGCGACATTAAAAACATCGGTCTTAGGAATAGAATTTGAAAATCCGTTTTTATTAGCATCTGCTCCGCCTGCCGCTTCAATAGAAAGCATTGATAAAGCCTTTGAATTGGGTTGGGGCGGAGCTGTTTTGAAAACAATAACCCCTGATGATTTGGAAATGATAGAAGCAAGTCCTCGATATGCAACAATAAAAGAAAATGGTAAAGTAATTTGCCTTCAAAATATAGAACTATTGAGCCATGAAACGATTCAATATTGGGTTGACGGTATAAAATATTTAAAAGAAAAACATCCTTCCAAAGTCATAATTGCAAGTATTATGGCGCCTGTTGAACGGGAAGAATGGCAGAAACTTGTTAAAACATTAAATAAAACACCAATAGATGCCTTTGAACTTAACTTTTCATGTCCGCATGGAATGCCGGAAAGAAATATCGGCATGGCTATAGGAACCAGTGCAGAGGTATCCATTCTGATAACTTCTTGGGTAAAATCGGTTGCCGAAAAACCGGTTTTTGTAAAACTAACACCTAATGTAACGGACATAACTTGGATTGGTAAAGCTGTTGAAAGAGCAGGTGCAGACGGGTTTGCTGCGATTAATACAGTGCAAAGTTTTATGGGAATAGATTTGGATACATTAGAGCCTGTCCTCAATATCGACGGACATTCTACATTCGGCGGACTATCGGGTAAGGCAATCAAACCCATAGGGTTTAGATGCGTCGCTCAATTAAGGCAAAGTTCGAATTTACCTATTTTGGGAATGGGTGGAATATCGAGCTGGGAAGATGCTGCGCAATATATAGCACTTGGTTCTGATGCCGTTCAAATTTGTACAGAAGTAATGATAAACGGATACGGAATTATTAACGGATTAAAATCAGGGTTACTAAATTATTTGGAATCAAAAGGATTTAATAGCATTTCAGAACTGAAAAATATCGCAATTCCAAAAATAGCTTCACATGAAAAACTTAATAAAAAGTCTCATCTTTATCCTTCAATAGATAAAGAAAAATGTGTATCTTGCGGTAAATGTGCAAAAATATGTGCAGAATCGGAATATCACGCATTGAGTTTAGAAAAAGAATGTCCGAATCTTAATAAAGAACTATGCGCAGGATGTTCATTGTGTAGTCATGTATGCCCTAAAGAAGCAATAAAAATGTGTTATTAAAAGGGGTAATTGTATGGAAATTTTTTTATTTGGAATATTCACCATATTATTTTTATTTACAATTATTATCGTTTTAAAAATAATTGCATTGAAAAATGTTGTTTATAAAAAGCCTGAAATTTTATCAAATAAAAAAATATTAACAGTTTATTATTCCAATGGCGGAAATACTAAAAGTGTCGGAAATAATCTTCAATCAATAGTAGGTGGAGATTTAAAAGAGATTGAACTAACTGAAAAATATCCAAAAAATATTTTTAAAATGTCGAATATTATAAGAAAACAAATGAAAGAGGACTTTATACCTCAAATTAAAAATATTGATATTGCGCAATATGATATTATTTTTGTAGGCTCTCCTATTTGGAATTTTTCTATATCATTACCAATAAAAGCATTTTTAAAAAATAATAGTTTTGATAATAAAATAATAATTCCATTTATCACATATTCAGGCGGTTCAAATAAAGCTAAAATAGTTAATGAAATTAAATATTTATCAAACACAAATGATATAAAAAAGACTTTATTTACGTTTGAAAACGGATTTTTTCTGATAAAAGAACAAATTATAAAGTGGTTGAACAATTTATAAGACTGTAAATTGTCAGAAAATTTGGTTTTATTAGATAAATATTGTAAACTTTTGGTAAAAATGATTTGTAATAATTTTTATTAGTAGTTTTAAAATTATCAAATTTTAAATATCAATAAATATGTGTAAAACGAGATATGGCATGGTTTCATTAGACAGATAGCTTGCACTTCTAACCACAAAACACATATAAATCAATCAAAGGGAGAGACGTAGTCGAGGAGTCCGCAATAAAAAAAGACCTCGAAAGGTCTCTTTTATAATGGAGCAAGGACTCCGTTGGCAAACAGAAAAAGAGTACTAAATGTACTGTTTTTCGTGGAATATAAAATTTAGTAAACAAAGTTGTAAAAGAACAGTCGGTTTGAGAAAAAAGAACAGAGAAATTGAGAATTTTTTGTTAAAGAGCCATTTTTTTATCTTGTTTCGAACGGTCAAATGGAATAATGTTGGATAATTCGTTTTCTATTTTTTTACCCTGTTCTAACAGCTCTATATTTGACTGAAACCTTAAAAAGTAGCCTTTTGAAAGACCAAAATATTTGGTTAATCTCAAATCGGTATCAGCGGTAATACCTCTTTGACCTCTTACAATAGCGTTAATTCTGTTTGTCGGAACACCAATCGCAACAGCTAACGCATTCTGAGTAATTCCCAGCGGTTCCATAAATTCTTCCGCTAAGATTCGCCCAATGTGAGGTATAGGAATGTATTCGTTATTATTTGTCATAATAATGGCTCCTTTTATTTATATTATATATTACGTACAACATAATATCAAGTGTTACAGTGTAATATTGTGATAAAAATTAATCATGATAGTCAGTTATTTCAACATTTAATGCGTTATCTTCAATCCAATCAAAACAAATTCTATATTGATCGTTTATTCTGATAGAATACTGCCCTTTTCTATCACCTGTCAAAATTTCAAGATGATTAGAAGGTGGAACTGTTAAATCATTTATATCTTCTGAAACATCAATAGCATGCAATTTTTTAAAAGCTCTATATTGAATTTCATTTGGTAACTTTTTAGAAAACTTGCCGTTAAATACTTTTTCAGTTTCCTTACACTTAAAACTCCTAATCATAGTTTTATGATAGCATAAATCAATAAGTTTGTTAGCAAATCTTAATATTGTTAAGCAATTTTGAAAATCTTTACAATTGGCTAAAACTCAATGATAATCGCTAATAGAATAGAATAGAATAGAATAGAATAACTCTGCGCAATTTTCTCCGATAAAAAAACTTTAAATGAATATAAAGGAAAAAAGAGGAGAAAAAATATGACAGATTTAACAGTTACTAATGCCTACAGTAAAGGTAAAGCAAAAACTACATTAACAATAAATGGCAATGTAGAAATTTCAAATTTTAAGCAAGGAGAAGCAAAACCAACGGCTTTTGTGCAAGCAAAAGTCGCTGATAATAAAGTTAGTGTACAGAGTAATAAAGGAAATGTACAGACTTTAGATTTATCAAACGAAAAGTATAGTGTTATGTTAAAAATCGCGAACAGTTCAAGAGATGACTCAGGTTCGAGAGAATTGTCTTGGTATGACCTGAGAGATACTGATAAAGCTAAATTGGGTTTAGATGATTCTTTTGTAGTCAAAAAGGATTTAAAAGCAGGTATTTTGAATATTTATAAGAAAGTTGGCGATAAATTAACAACTTGGCTGCATATTGATTTTGAAACAAAAACAGAAAAAGGTAATTCAAAAACAGATAAAAAACCAAATGTTGACAATAATAAAAGAGAAAAATTAAATCCAAGAAACGGTAAAGATATTGGTTCTGCTGAATATAATATTCATTTGCCACACGGTAGGGTTCCAGATGATTGCATGGCAACTACTCCAATTTATATAAGAGCGGATCATTATTACGATAGCAAAGGAAATTTAAAATATATATTTAAAGAAAAAGTGACAAGTATATGTGATTGTGGTGGTGCATATGATGTAATAGAAGTTAAAAATGGGAAAATGACTTCCATTGTGCACAAGGATGTTTATCCTACTCCAATGGGGCCGATAGGACAAGGACCATATGATAGTTTAGAAGAATATCTTGTAAATAATTTTCAGGGCTTTGATAAACAAAAAGGTTCGTCTTTGAACACTGAGCTAAGAAAAATGTTTGGCGATTATTAGTAAGTAGATAATGTCTAACTTGACAAGTCAAAAACTTATAAAAAATAGGTCGGGCTGAAGCCCGATCTATTTTCATAAATAAATTTTTCAAATTACCTATTTTTGTCTTTTTTTGTGATTTAGATTTTGTCGGTATTTGAGCCGAATATTTCTTCTTTTAAAAGATTTTTGCGGACATTTTTGTTACCGAAATTGGACATTTCGGACATTTTATGTCAAGCTATTTCCGACCTTTATAAATCGGCAAAAGCTGGATTGCTTCGGGCTTTTGCCTTCACGATGACATGAAACCCTTCCGACCAAATGTCCGGTTAAAAGGTAAAAGTTATTATAAGCCAATGGAGGGAGAGACGTAGTCGAGG
>CADBPN010000154.1 GCA_902796585.1 uncultured bacterium | reverse complement strand
TTTCGCCAATATCAGCACAAAGTGCTGATATCTGGGACGATTTTTCCGCAGATTCCGGAAATATTTGGGATAATCAAAAACCGGTTACAAATCAAGAATTTGAAAAGGCAATAGACACATTAACTGCTGATAAAAAGAAAAAAGAAGCAAAAAAAAAGAAAAAAAAGATTAAAAAATTATCCGGAGGCGGAACAAGCTTACACGAAGAATTGAATCCCACAGGAAATATTCTTGAACTTACTCCTCTTTCAAAACCAAAAACTCCACAAGGACAACTTTTGAATATTCCGGTTGATATAATTATTGATAATAAACTTGTAGAAAAAGGGTTTTATAACGTATATGGCGAAAAAGAACGTGACGGAAATGTTTATCTTTCTTTATATCAGTCACAATACTTTGTCGGAAAAGTTAAAGCGTATGAGACAAAAAATGATTACGGTTCGGATTCAATTGATTTTGTCAAAATGATACCTTACGATAAAGATTATATAAAAATAGTATTTGGTTCAATGGACTTTAACGCATATACTTATGTCAGATATAAAGACGACTCTTCTTCGGAAGAAGAATAAATCATATAAATAAATGATGTCGGATTTATTTTTCTATATTACTCTGTTAGGTGAGGGATAGTGTTACCTCATTGATAAAAGGGGAAGAGATGTTAAATACAGTATTAAAAGAGCAGCCTGCAGAGCTTTCTACTTCAATTACAAAAAATTGGACAGAACAAGCTATTGAATGCTATACGCTAAACGGTAATTGCGCAGAATGTTCAATCAGAAAAGCACATTATTCTTTTGATTGTCAAATGCCAAGAATTGTAGAAATCCTAAAACTTATGAACGGCGAACCTGTTATAAAAGACTAGTGATAAATGAATAAATAGGTTAGTAGTAAGTAGGCATTAATTTGTAGCCGGTACTACTTTTTTACACCGCTTGGAACTTAGTTTCTTTTAAATATTCTTCAAGTATTTCTACCGAATCACCAACAAGCTCTATACAAGGACGTTTTTTGTAATACGTTTCTGTTCTTTCGGATGGAGTTGGAGAAGTTGACGATTCAACCCCTTGAAGAAGTTCCCTGCATATAATGCTTCCGTTTTTATCTTTAAATCTTTTTGCCAATTCTTGAACTATTTTATATTGATTTGATTTATTTTCTGCAGAACTGTCAGTTGAAGAATAAGCAAGACCTGCGGCCATAAACATTCCGCTTACTGTCCCGCAAACTTCTCTCATTCTGCCCATTCCGCCGCCGAATGAAGAAGCTATTTTCATTGCTGTATCAAAATCCAATCCAAGCTCTTCACAGAATACACCCAAAACTGATTGAGAACAATTGTATCCCGATTTAAATAATTCTTTTGCTTTTTCAATTTTTTCGCTCATAATTTCTCCTAATAAAACTATAACAGAATTGCGGCATAATGTCTGTTTTTTGTTCCGTTTTCTTTTCTATACGAATAGAATAAATCATTATTGCAAGAAGTACAATACTTTACAACATCTATATTTTCTACTCCTGCTTCTTGAAGTTGTCTTTTGTTTATCTGTTTTAAATCTATATTTCTATTTTTATAAAGTCCCTCTTTATTTTTCACGGTTGAAAGACATTCCTCTTTAACTTCTTCACTAACTTCATAACAACACATTCCTATGACAGGGCCGATAAGTGCTGTTATATCTTTAGGATTAGTCCCAAAATTATCTTTCATTTTATTTATTGTTTTGACTCCAATCTTTTTTGCTGTACCGCGCCAGCCTGCGTGGGAAACCGCTCCGATTTTATTAACTGAATCATAAAAAATAATAGGTGTACAATCTGCAAACCTTAAATATACAAGAGTATTACTTTCTGCAATAATTAACCCGTCAGTATCCGGATATTCACTAGAAGAGTTTACTATCCGAACATTATCGCTATGTGTTTGATTTGGAGTAATAACTTTTGGCGCAAGAGTTAAAAAATCATCAGAATTCCAGCCCCTTGTTGTAAAGAAAGCATTTATTTTCAATCTATCACTTCTTAATATTTTTTTATTGTTTAAAGAATCAAAATAAAACATAATTATAATAGTAATTCCGAAAGTTTACCAAAATCTTCTACAGAGAGTTTTTCTCCTCTTATATTTTCATCAAGATTTAATTTTTGAATTGAATTTGTTACTTTATCTTTATCAAAACCGTTTGAAACAAGACAATTTTTAAGAGTCTTTCTCCTTTGAGAAAAAGCCGCTTTTACCGTTTTTCTAAAATGCTTGTAATCACTAAGTTTAAGCTTTGGATTTTCTCTTACTTTCATATATACAAGTGCAGAATTTACTTTTGGAGCCGGATAAAAAGATTTTCGCCCAACAAGCCTAATAATTGAACAATCTGCCCAAAATTGTGACAAAATCGTTAAAAGTCCGTATTGTTTAGATGAAGATTTTTCAGTTGCAACAATTCTTCTTGCAACTTCTTCCTGAACCATTAATATTATATCTATAATTTTTGCCCTGTTTTTATTTTCCAAATCATCAATTTCACCCAAAAGATGAGCAATAATAGGTGAAGTTATATAGTATGGAATATTTGCGACTATTTTTACCTTTTCTTCACATAATGATGACAAATCTGTTTTCAATATATCATTATGTATAATTTCAAGATTATCAAATTCTAACTTATCAAGTTCTTTTATTGCCTCTTCATCCAGCTCTATTGCAATAACTTTTTTTGCATATTTTACAAGCTGTTCTGTTACAAACCCAACTCCCGGCCCAATTTCAATAACAGTATCGTCTTTTGTAATTTTGGCAAAATCTATAATATCAGAGATAACTTCTTCATTAATAAGAAAATTTTGTCCCAGTCTTTTTTTTGTTCTAAAATACTTTGCTCTTTGAATATAATCCATAGCAAACATGATATTATAAACAAAATAATTAGTTAATTTTCTTTTTCAATAAAAAACCGGCAAGATTAAATCTTGCCGGTTTTTTATTTTATAAGCTTAAATTATCCTAATTTTTCTATCAACTTTGAATGTTTTTGTGCAAAATCTTTACCTCTTGCAAGAATTGCTTGTTTTAATATTGCATTCAAATCAATAGAATTAAGTTCTTTATAATTATTAGGCAATCTCAGCGACCAGTTTTGGTCTCCGGATGTTCCCGGTGTATTATAAGTCTCATTTATTTGGAAGAAATCCGTAAAGAATATTTGAACATTTTTTGCCTTTGATGCAAATATTTCAACTAATTTAACAAATTTCAAATAATCTTTATCTTGCGTCAATCTTACAATAATATCATCTTTATTTTCTGCATCCGGAAATAAATCTTCAACTAAGTTTCTGGCATGCAAGTATCCTTCATGCGTATTTATAAGACTTTGAGCCCACATTTCAATCGGATTATTGTCGTGAGTTCCTACCATATTCCAAACATTTTCTTCAATATTTTTGCATCTGTAAGGGTGGTCTTCTTTTTCCGGTATTACAAACTGAGTCAGTCTCATACCTTGTAGTTCGTATTTTTTCATAACCGCATCTACAGGATTTGTAAGTGTTCCCAAATCTTCACAAACAATTGCATTTTTATCTAACCCGCATTCTTTTGCGGATTCTATAACTATTTTTTCAATTAGTCTTCCGTAAAGTTTGATTTGTTCATCAGAAAGTTGTTTAACTCTCTTTTCTTTATCAGCTTCCAAAGACATGTCTAAATCTTCAAGCTTTGCAATTGCATACTTTGAAAGCTCCGGATGTTCGGGTGAAGAATAAAGTCTGCCTGCACCATCTTCACACATAGGCTTTTTACCTGCTTTATAAACCCAGGGATCAATTAAACCGACAATATGATCAATTCTTACACCACCGGGGTTTTCTTTAAACATCTTCTTGAAAAGATTTTTCATCAAGATTCCGCCTTCACCCAAAGAACCATCTTTGTTAAAAAGTTTTTCAGGATCCATAACCGGAAATCCCCATGCTTGACCGTCTTTTGAAAAATAATCCGGCGGACAACCCAAGAACCAGCCTTCTAAGAATAACGATTGATATGCCCATGCATCTCTATCAGAAAATGCAACCTGACGATCGGCAATCATTTTTATACCTTTAGACAGAGCATATTTCTTAGTTTCTTCGTTTTGTTTTTCCAAAACAAATTGTATGAATTGGTAAAATTCAATTTCATCACTGTATTTGGATTTTATTTCTTCTATACGTTTTGAATATTCTTTCTTTTCTTTTTCTGATTTTGGATTAAGAAGGTTTTTATCTGTATTATTCTTCCAAGAATACCAATAATCGTTGCCATTTTCTATTGACAAAGCCTCATACAATGAATCATTATCCAGCCAATATGAGTTTTCCTTTTTAAAATGTTCAAACTCTCTTTTCAGATGAGAAGCAAACAAACCGCCATGTTCTTTTTTCTTGAAATTCTCCCAAGCTTCTTTTAATGCTTCATTTTGAGCTTTAATTATATAAGAATAAGCAGTTCTTGCTTGATTTTGTTTAGGATTGTTTTCTACTACTTTTTTAAAAGTTTCTTCTGATAAAATAGAATCCCATTTTTTGTCTGTCAACTGTTTTAAATCAATAAATAATGGGTTTCCTGAAAATATAGTTCCCGTATATGGTGATGAATCACAACTTTTAGTTTTTCCGGCAGGGCCAAGCTGAAGTGCATTGAATATACCGGAAGCATAATCAATTAAAGAATGTCCGGCTTCTGAATTAAACGTACCAAACCCTGTATCTTCTCCGTTTTTAGAAGGAAAACTGCTTCCATGAATAATAAGTGCTAAATTTTCTTTACCCAAAACCTTTAAAGCTTCAGATACTAATTTACTATCATTTTTCTCTAATGTTAAACAGACCATAAATACTCCTTATTTTCTCTCTTCTAAGTCGAGTGTATCAGAACAAGAGTTTTTTTTCAATAATATATTAAGACAGTTAATAATAATTTATACCTTAGTATTTCGTGATAATATGTAAGTATGAATTTATTAACACAACTGGAAGAAATCAATAAACAAACACCGCTTGCAGAAATATTAAGACCAAAAACTCTTGATGAATTTTTGGGTCAATCAAATGTTGTTGCACCAAATTCCCCGCTTTTAAATCTTTTAAAAACGCAGCGTCTGTTTTCATTAATACTTTGGGGAACTCCGGGGTGCGGAAAAACTACTCTTGCAAGACTTATTGCAACAAAAGTTAATGCACAATTTATTGAACTTTCAGCTGTTACATCAGGTATAAAAGAAATTAAAGAAACTGTTGAAAAAGCCAGAGAAGGATTAAGAAGCGGTCAAAAAACGATTCTTTTTATAGATGAAATTCATCGTTATTCCAAAACTCAACAAGATGCACTTCTTCCTCACGTAGAAAACGGAACGGTTTTTTTAATCGGTTCAACAACCGAAAACCCATCTTTTCAAGTTGTACCGGCTCTTTTATCAAGAGTTCAGGTTATACGACTCAATCCGATTAATGATGTGAGTATGTCAAAAATTATTAATCGCGGATTTGAATATTTGGAAAAAAACTATCAACCTATCCAGTATGAAGATGACGTTATCAAATTTATTGTAAATAATTCCAGAGGTGATGCAAGATGTGCACTAAATCTGGTTGAAAATGCTTATTTTGCAAGTAATTTTTCTAATGACACCAGACTTTTAACAATTGATATATTGGAGAGTATAACTCAAAAAAGAAATACAAGATATTCAACTCAAGAACATTATGATTGTGCTTCCGCTTTTCAAAAGAGTCTAAGGGGTTCTGATGCTAATGCTGCTATTTATTACCTTGCTAAAATGATTGAAGCCGGCGAAGACCCGAGATTCATAGCAAGAAGACTTATCGTCTGTGCAGCTGAAGATGTCGGAATTGCAGATCCAAATGCAATGAATATTGCAGTTAGTGCATATAAAGCTGTAGAATTAATAGGACTTCCAGAAGGAAGAATTCCCCTTGCAAATGCGGTTGTATACGTAGCAAATGCTCCTAAATCCAATAAAGCATGCTTGGCAATAGATTCAGCACTTGCTGATATTGAATCAGGAAATGATTTTCCCCCGCCTATGCATCTGCGTGATGCTCATTACAAAGATGCTGAAAAATACGGATTTGGTAAAGGATATATTTATACTCACGATGCACCTGATATTGAACAACAGTTCATGCCTAATGAACTTAAAGACAGAAAATATTTATAAGCAGAGGATGCGGAAAAAGTCGAAAAATGACAATTTTTCGAACTTGCTTGGTTGTCGGCATTAAACGAGTTACGGATTGCTGTCGCAATCCTGCCACTCTCTGCCGACAATCCGCTTTTCAAATCCGACCCAAGGTGTGTGAGAGTTAGGCTAGGTGCGGGATAGCACGTAGC
>CADBPN010000153.1 GCA_902796585.1 uncultured bacterium | reverse complement strand
GTTTTGAAAAGAAATTTTGATGAAGAATTAGCTAAAGAGTATGGGGTTGAAGGCTTGACAGCTTGTCCTATGTTAAAAGAAGGACAAGTATTCTATGCTGATTGGGAATGTCCTGAAGGTTTTTGCAATGAAGCTTGGAAAGCAATTTATCAATATGTTTTCACGTTAGCCCATGGAGGAGCTGTTCAGGAACTTTTCTATTACGGTGATTGGATAAGAAAACCCGGTGTTGCAATTTGTTCCTGCAACGACGGACTCCGTCCTGTGATATTTAAAATTGAAGCTCAAAATAATTGAGCCAATTTATCTGCAATAATTTTATGAGAGTTTTCATCGTAATGTAAACCGTCTATATCGGATGGTTTTACAAATTTATTTATGTCTAAAAAGTCACAATGATACAAACTTGATAATGTTCGATAAATCCTGATAATCTTCCTTGATTTTACAATGCTTGTTTCATCAAATTGGCACCTAAAGTATCCGTCTAATATTTTTTCATTTAATATTACAGGTGTAAGAATGATTGTTCTGTCAGCTTTTGTTTGCGCTAATTTAATTAAGTTTTCCAATCCTTTTTCGATTGCACTCAAACTTATATTATACTGAAATTGCAAATCATTTGTACCTATCCAAAGTATTAAGCTGTCTATATTTTCTGCTTTGGAAATAAATTTAGGAAAATGTTTTGGAGAAGAGAACAAAAATCCTTTGGGGTTATTTACGAATCCTGTTCTATCACACATTCCTTCATTTACAATTTGATATTCAGTTCCCAAATTTTTTTGTAATACAGAAGTCCAACGAATATTCTCGTCAAATCTGGAACCGTCTATCGGATTAAATCCGAATGTATTTGAATCACCATAACATATTACCTTTTTCATATTTACCCTTCTTTAAGTTCTTGACCTTTTTTGTTCCATTTTTTCTTAGTCATCCAAATATTTAATTTTGGTAGCAGTACTCCTAGCATTATAGCAGAATAAGCAATTCCTGACATCTGTGCAACATTAAGTTTTCTTAGATTCTTTTTAACATTACCACCTTGGGCAATTATCTCTTTTTGAGATTTTAAAGAAACATCTTTTAGCCAATGTTTTATTCCGTTACCTTTTTGGGATATGTTAAACAATTTATCTTGTTTAGGGTTTAATATTTGCCCAACACCCTTTGCGACAAAACCACCTAATACAATGAAAACTGTATAAAATCCATTGCAAATCACGATATAAACGTGAATCCGGAGATAATAGAATTTTAATCGGAACTTACCTATTTACTAACAATATTTTATTCAAAAAATGAAATAGTAATTTATATATTGGTGTAACAAACGACCTTATTAAGAGAGTATGAAATCTTTGTTTAATTTAATGAAACATTAATCATGGGGAGATGTTAAAAAACCTTGTTTGAACGGAACTTCTTTATTTACAAATCCTGTTCTGACAATATTTCTACCGAATTTTTTTTCTAAATTATCAAGACTTTGACCCAATTTTTCATTTTTAATAAGTTTTGATTTATCTTCAAAAAGCTGCAATTGTTCTTCTTCAGAAGGGTAAAAATTTTCAAGAACAATACCGATGCTTCTGTATAAGATATTCGAAGAATATAATTTTTCTAATAATTCAAAAGCTGTTTTTGATATGTCAAATTCAAAATCTAATCCGCTATCCAAATTTTTCTTTTCGTAAAAAGTCTTAAAATCTTTTGTTTTAAGTATTACTCCGATTGTTTTACATTTACAATTGATTTTTCTTAAGCGCACAGAGCAGCTGTGAATATGTATTAAAAGTTCATTTTTAAGAAAATTAAGATCTGAAGAAAATTCAAGAAAAGATTTTGTGTCGCTAATTGATTTTGGAAGTTCTTTTTCATTTGTGATTGGTGAAACCATGATTCCCAACAATTCAGCTTTTGTTGTTAGTCCGTTTTTACCAAATCGTTTTTGAATCCATGAGTCATCGCGTCTCACATAGTCATAAGCTGTTTTTATTCCGTATCCTCTTAACTTTACTCCTAATCGTCTTCCGATTCCCCAAATTTCATCTATTTCGGTTTTTTTAATCAAATTTAGACTTGTTAATTTACCGGCAAGCGAAACTCTATTTATTGTATTTTTTGCTTTATCTGAAGCTAATTTTGCCAGCGTTTTTGTACGGCTTATGCCTATTGTCACAGGAATGTCTACTTCATTTAGTATTCTTTGCTGCAAATCTAACCCTAAATCATAATAATTTTTTTTGTATAATTTTGTAAGTCCGGTAAAATCGACAAAAGCTTCATCAATAGAATAAACTTGAACGTTGGGACTAAAATCTTTAAGTATTTCCATAATTGATTTGGAAATTTTGGTATACGCAAAATGATTGGCGGGAATATACAGGCAAGCAGGATATTTTTCAACAGCTTGAAATAGCGGAATTCCCATAGGAACACCGATTTGTTTTGCTTCTTTTGAACGGGCAATTACGCATCCTCTTTCGCCGGATACTACACTCACAGGAATTCCTTTTAATTCCGGATTAAGCTTTCTTTCACAAGATACGAAAAAGCTATCGCAATCTACAAGTGCTATGTACTTTTGATTTGTCACACAAAGTCCCTTTTTACGGTTTTTTCTTTCCAGTCATAAATTTTTTTAAGAGGACAAATTTCCATATAAAGTCCTTCTTTATACTTTGAGACATAATACTTTTGGAATTTTAATGCACTCTTAATATCGGTAGTTTTAAATTTTTCTACCTTTTTCCCTCCATGTATCTGATACATTCTGTAAAGTGCTTCGGTTTCTTCACCCGTTATTATATCTAACATAGTAACAGTTTATCATTTTTATGAATAAAATAAAATATTATACAGATAAAACTTCAACATCAGGATGTTCTATAACATTTCTTACATAATTGTAATAATCGTTCTTGTATCCGTACTTTTCAATTTTTCTTAGTAATTCGTCTTTTGTAATAAAACCTTGGTGAAGCGCAATTTCTTCTAAGCAGGATATTTTAACTCCTTTATTTAATTCCATTGATTGAACAAAATTGCTTGCTTGAAGCATAGAGTCATGCGTTCCTGTATCCAGCCAAGCAAATCCGCGACCAAGAATTTCAACATTTAACAAACCTTTGTTCAGGTATATTTTGTTTAAATCTGTAATTTCGAGTTCTCCTCGTTTTGACGGTGTAAGAGTTTTAGCATATTCACAAACATTTCCGTCGTAGAAATATAAGCCTGTTACAGCATAGTTTGATTTAGGAAACTGAGGCTTTTCTTCCAAAGATATTGCCTTCCCTCTTGAATCAAATTCAACAACTCCAAATCTCTCCGGATCTTTAACTGTATAACCAAAAACAGTAGCTCCGTTATTTTTTTTGAGGGCATTTTTCATTAAAGTAGAGAATCCATGACCATGGAAAATGTTATCTCCTAAAATCAGTGCAACATCATCACCTGCAATAAAATCTTCTGCGATAATAAAAGCATCCGCAATTCCTCTTTGGACGTATTGGATTTGATATCTTAAATTTAATCCGAATTGAGAACCGTCTCCTAATAATTTTATAAAATTATCATAATCTGTTTCGTTTGTTATTATTAAAATATCTTTTATTCCGGCTAACATTAATGTTGATAAAGGATAGTAAATCATAGGTTTATCGTAAATAGGTAATAAAATTTTTGATATTGGCTGTGATGCCGGATATAATCTTGTCCCTGCTCCTCCTGCAAGTACGATACCTTTCATAATACCTCCTTTATTTTGATGACGAAAAATTATTTAATACTCTGCTTATGCACGCTTCATTTATAAGACATCTCGGGTCTACAGTTGCTGAATTTTTGTCATCAGAATGAATCATAACCACAAATGGTACAAATCTTACATTATAAACTGCTGCCAGTTGTCTTCCGTATGAAGTGTCAGCGCTAATTTTTAAGAAGCCGAATTTATTATTGTGTTTCTTACTTATTTTTTTATAAACAGGATTAAATTGTTGGCAAAGGCCGCAGTCTTCTTTATATATGTATAAAAAAACATTTTGATTATTTTTTAAAGCATTTTCAAGCTGACCTGCAAATGCAGGAATAGAAAAAATCAAACATAAACTAATTAGTAATTTCTTAAGCATGACAATTATGCTACCACTAAATAATATCATTTTCAACAAAACAAATGCATTATTTAATTAAATTATTAATTAATAATTAAAAAAATAGATTTTTTTAAAATTAACATTAAAATGATAATGTAAGACGGAGTTTAAATTATGATTAATTTTGAAAAATTTACAAATTATTCGCAAGAAATTATTTTTGCTGCAAATGCGAAAAAGGATTTCTATAAAAATACGGAAATCCAGCCTGAACATATTGTTCTTGCAATGATTGAAGACAAAGGAATTGCTAAAGATTATTTAGAAGAGTTGAAACTTTTGAATCAGAACTTTATTAATTCAATCGTTAGTAAGATAAAAGAATTTCCGACAATCACAGGCGGAGTTTCCGGCGGACAAATGTTTCTGTCTAAAGATACAAATGCTGTTTTAGAGATAGCAACAACAGAAGCTGAAACTTTAAAAGACGAATTTATCGGTATAGAATGTATTTTACTCGGTATGACAAAGCTTGAAGGCGGAGGAAATATAACAGAGCTTTTGAAAAAATTCGGAGTAAATACCAATACTGTATTGAACGCTATGAAAAAAATAAGAGGTAATAAAAAAGTGGATAACAAAAATGCAGAAGAAAATATGAAAGCTTTGGAAAAGTATTCAACAGACCTAACAGAAAGAGCAAGAAAAGGGAAATTAGATCCTGTTATCGGTCGTGATGAGGAAGTTAGAAGAATTATACAAGTGCTTAACAGACGTACAAAAAACAATCCGGTACTTATAGGTGAACCGGGTGTTGGTAAAACAGCGATTGTGGAAGGTTTGGCACAGAGAATTATTAGAGGAGATGTTCCTGAAAGCTTAAAAGAGGTCAAGTTGATTTCTCTTGACTTGGGTGCGCTTGTTGCGGGTGCAAAATTCAGAGGAGAATTTGAAGAAAGGCTTAAAGCTGTACTAAAAGAAGTCCAAGAATCAAACGGAGAAATCGTTATGTTTATCGACGAACTTCATACAGTAGTAGGTGCGGGTGCAACAGAAGGTTCTATGGATGCAGGAAACCTTCTTAAACCAATGCTTGCAAGAGGGGAATTAAGAACTATAGGTGCAACTACTGTTAATGAGTATCGCAAATATATTGAAAAAGATCCGGCTCTCGAACGTAGATTTCAACCGGTTCTTGTAGACGAACCGTCTGTAGAAGATACAATTTCTATTTTGAGAGGATTAAAAGGTAAATACGAAGTTCACCATGGGGTTAGAATTCTGGATAGCGCGCTTATCGCTGCGGCACAGCTTTCTGACAGATATATAACGGACAGATTTCTACCGGATAAAGCAATTGACTTAATTGATGAGGCGGCTTCCGCGCTTCGTATAGAAATTGATTCAATGCCGGAAGAAATCGATGTTATGCTACGTCAAAAAATTCAGTTAGAAATCGAAAGGGAAGCTCTTAAAAAAGAAACTTCGCCTGAAAGTATTGCAAAAATAGACAAATTAACTTCCGAGATAGATGAATTAGCAGGAAAAATTGACAAATTAAAAGCACAATGGGAAGTTGAAAAAAATACAATAACAGGAGAAGCCGGAATAAAAGAAGAAATTGACAGAGTTAAGAATCAAATAGCAGAGGCCGAACGCAATACAGACTTGCAAACCGCAGCAGAACTTAAATACGGTAAGTTGATGGATTTGGAAAAAAGACTGCAATCTATTCAAGGAAAAGAAAAAAGTGAAAACAGACTTCTTAAAGAAGAAATCGACGGTGATGATATTGCTGCTATTGTTTCAAAATGGACAGGAATTCCGGTTACAAAGCTTGTTGAATCGGAAATGCAAAAGCTTCTGAGAATGGAAGATGTTTTACACAAACGTCTTATAGGACAAGAAGAAGCTGTTAACACAGTATCTGACGCAATTCGTCGTGCACGTTCAGGCTTAAAAGATCCAAAACGTCCGATTGGTACATTTATATTTCTAGGACCGACAGGTGTTGGTAAAACTGAACTTGCGAAAACATTGGCGGAATTTTTATTCAACGACGAAGATGCAATAGTAAGGATTGATATGTCTGAATATATGGAAAAACATAATGTTGCACGTCTTGTTGGAGCTCCTCCGGGATATGTCGGATATGAAGAAGGAGGACAACTTACAGAAGCTGTAAGAAGAAAACCGTATTCGGTAGTTCTTTTTGATGAAATAGAAAAAGCTCATCCTGATGTATTTAATATAATGCTTCAAATTTTTGATGACGGCAGACTTACTGATTCAAAAGGAAGAACTGTTGATTTTAAAAATACTGTAATTATTATGACTTCAAATATAGGTAGTGACATAATTTTGGAAGATTCTATCAATAATGCAGGCGGAAATTTTGAAGAAACAAAAGAAAAAGTTAATGCTGTTATGCGAGAAAGGTTTAAACCGGAATTTCTGAACAGAGTTGATGAAACTATTTTCTTTAAAGGTCTTACTATGACTCAGTTATCGTCAATTGTTGATATTCAAATGGAACATTTGAGAAAACTTCTGGGTGAACACAATTTGAGCTGTGAAATTACCGATGATGCCAAAGAACTTCTTGCAAGAAGAGGATTTAATCCAATTTACGGTGCAAGACCATTGAAACGTGTTATTCGCCAAATGGTAGAAAATCCGCTTTCAAAATTGATTCTAAGTCAAAAGTTTATTGACGGTGATACAATTAAAATTGGCGTCAAAGATGACGAATTAATATTTGAAAAATAATGTTATTAATTATACAAAAATAGTTTATAGGTGCCAAACCAATAAACTATTTTTGTAATAAACAGATTATTCTTCGTCGTCTTTTTCCATTGCTCGTCTTAGGATGTTTTTGTCGATTTTTTTCTTTTTAGAATATTTCTTATTTGTTTCTTCCATTAATTTTTCGCTTGGACGTTTTGAATTTCTTTTTTTTGTTTGAGGGATATTACTTTCACCTTTTTTGCTTTGTTCTTTATACCACAATGACCATAAAATTGACCTTTGCGGTAATGTATACTGAATAATAATCTGTAAAATAATTGATTCTACTATGATTTTTGATATATCAAAAGATGTAATCGGTTTAAGTCCGTAGTCCTGTAAATTTATATCCGGTATTAAATTTGCAATTGGTAAAAATACACCCGATAACCAGTTTGCAAAACCTGATAATTCAGAAAGTTTAACAAAAATTTGCGGAATTAAAAAGCAAGTTAAAATACCATTTAATATCAGTAATACAAATGTTGAACCGAAGTGTCCTTTTATTAAATTAAAGCTGCGTTTTATGCATCCGATAGGAGAAAGTTTGGGTTCAAATGTAAAAACTTGGAAAACTAAAACCAGATAAACTGCAACGATTCCCCCTATTACCCATAATAGAGGAAAAGCTGCCAATAAACCAAAGATTCCGAGAATAAACCAAAGTCCGATAAATTGAAAAACTCTTTTTTCTGCAACTTGAGAATGAGCTTTAAAGTCGTAAACTTTTCCGGACTTTAACATGTTATCAAGCATTGAATTTACTGCTACATAAGCTTTTAGATATTCCCAAAAGGCTTTGCAAAATATTGCCAGTCCAGGCAGCGTTATTATTATAGAAAAGATGATTAATGTATTAATATCATTTAAATTTGGATATTTTTCGATAAATTTTGGCATGTTTTCAGTAAAAAAATACAGAAAAACAAGAACAATTCCTAATCCTAATATTTGTCCCAAAACAGGGAATGTCATATATTTTAAAAATTTATCGAAATTTGAAAAATAAAGCCCTATAGATTCAGCAAAAATTCCGAAAGTTGTTTTGCTTTTTTTTGTCATATCTAATACCTTTAACAGCAAACCTCACTCAAACGAGCCATAATTTTATCAGTAATAACTTTAATATAATCTTTATCAACCATGCCGTTAATAATACAATCAGCTATGCCGTAGGTTGGTCTTATATATTGTTGGGCGGTAGCGTTAACGTCTTTAAATTGTAAATCAGCGGCTTCACCTGTTTTTCCGCGAGAGACTGCACGCTTATACCATCTTTCTTTTATCACATCAATCGGGGTGAAAACGTATACTTTAACGTCCATAATGTCTCGCACTTCTTCATTTAGAACGTATAAACCTTCTGTTAAAATAACTTTTGCCGGTTTTTTAATATCACCATCGGGATGTGATTCGCAAGTTACAAAATCATATCTTGGAGATATAACGGTTTCTCCTCGTTTTAGTCCTTCCAGATGTCTTCTCATAAGTGCGAGGTCAATAACTTCCGGAGTATCAAAGCTAAAACCTGTTTTAAATAAAGCATCATAACTTCCTGCCTCTTTGAGTTCTTTGGAGGTATCTTTGTAATAATCATCTTGACGGATTACTGTATAAATACCTTCTTTTTTGTTTCTAACGACAGCTTCAATTGTATTATCCACGAAAACAGTTTTTCCGGAAGCGCTTTCGCCGGTGATACCGATAAGAAAAGTTTTTTTCTTTTCCTGAACAACTCTGCGAGCAATATCGAGAATAAAATCATCTGCTACTTTAAGAAACAGTGGTTGTTTTTGTTTTTTATCTTCTTCTAAAATTTCTTTTAGGGTGTCAACTATATTGGATATCAATTCCATATCCAATCTGCTGGAATAAAAATTATAATTGGTTAATTCAAAAGTTTCCACCATTTGTGACACTCCACAGACATTGTAACGTAAAGCCAGCTATAAGTAAAGCGTTATGAAGGATTTGTATACGAAATGTAAAGATGAATTGTTTAATAGGAAATAAGGTGATATGTGAAAAGTGATTTTACGATAGGTTGGAGAAGAGAAAATTAATATATCACCGGATTTAATTATTAAATAATTATTTTATAATTTTGTAGTATAATGAAATTTAAGTCGGGGTGGCGAAATTGGTAGACGCGCATGATTCAGGTTCATGTGGGCAACCTTGAGGGTTCGAGTCCCTTCCCCGACACCATTTTGTATAAATAATGGATATATATAATGCAGGTACAATCTATTATGAATTACGATTTTAAACTGGCTGAAAAAGAGTTAGAAAAAGAATTTGACAGAATAAATGATATTAGAGATTACAATCAAAGAAAAGTATTAAAGGCTTTTTTTGATAATAAGGTTGCGCCTGAACATTTTTATACTGTTTCAGGATACGGGCATGATGATTTAGGAAGAGAAGTCCTTGATAAAGTCTTTGCACAGGTTTTTTGTGCAGAAAAAGCACTTGTAAGAATTCATTTTGCATCCGGTACTCATACTTTAGCGTGTGCGCTTTTTGGAAATTTGCTTCCCGGAGATAAGTTGGTCTCTGTTGCCGGAGCTCCGTATGACACTATGCAGGAAGTTATCGGAACAGCAGGTGATGAAGAGACAAAACGTTCTTCACTTATAGGTTACGGTGTTAAATATGATGAAGTTCCGCTGTTAAATGGTAAGTTTGTCGATTTTAATATGTTGGATAAGATGATAGATTCTTCTGTCAGCATGGTTTTAATTCAACGTTCTAAAGGCTATTCTACAAGAGAATCTTTGTCTGTAGAAACAATTGAAAAGATATGCAAAGTTGTAAAATCTAAAAATCCGAATTGCATTTGTTTTGTGGATAATTGCTACGGAGAATTTGT
>CADBPN010000152.1 GCA_902796585.1 uncultured bacterium | reverse complement strand
CTAAGTCTCTCTTGTGTATATCCTTGCTTATTTCTATAAAATTTTAAATTATTTCTAAATATATCACTCGTGCTATTTGCCATAGTTCAATTTTATTGTTATAGTAAATATTAATTAACAGACAAATAGCTCTACAAGAGGATAATAATGACAGATAAATTTAAGAAAACAATATTATTTGACTTAGATGGTGTATTGAATACTTATGATGGGAAATATGATAAAAGTTATATTCCGCCAATTAAAGACGGTGCATATAAATTAATTAAGGAGCTATCAGAGGATTATAAGATAGTTATTTTTACTACCAGAAATTCTTTAATCACTTCTAAATGGATTATTGAAAATGGACTTGATGAATTTATTGAAAATGTAACTAATGTGAAAGAACCTGCATATTTAATAATTGATGACAGGTGTATAAATTTTAACGGTGATTATGAGGAGTTAAAAAATAAAATTAAAGATTTTGAAGCTTGGTATAAAAGATAAAATTATATATACCTATGTACTAAACATTCAAATGCTTGTTTCTTCTAGCAATATGTCGTGGTAAATCATAAGATTTAGCAAGACCTACGGACTAATAAGATTATTTTCCGGCATAAACTTTTATCTCATATCTGATTAACTCTATTAATTTAAGCATCAATTGCTCAAATTTTTCCAAATTATGAGATCCTTTTCTTAGCATTGAAATTGCTTCATAAACTTTTTTCAGCTCATCTAACTCGCTTGCAGAAAGCGGTTTCGGATAATCTTTAAATAAACTGTTAGTAAGCTCATTTCTTGAACCGTACGCATGAAATACGCTAAACCGTTCAGTAACTCTTAAAAAAGCACGCATAATATCGGCAAGACCAAATTCTCTTGTTAATCCATAAAAATCATGTGCTGCAACAAATATTAAAAATTTTAAATTTGTCCTGCCAATTTTCATTTTTATATCCAAGTCTGCAATATCATTAAGATTTGAATTTATGTTATCAATTTCCTCTTTGAGCGTAGCATTATTTGCAAATTCATCTCTGCGTTTATCAATATCTTCTGCATACTTAATAATCTGATTATCGTTTGCTCCTAGCGGCAATTTTTTCTCTAATATTGCAATTAAGCTATAATAAATTTTTTCAAACTCTTTTCTGTCTGAATTAAAACCAAGATTCGATTTAATTTTAATCTTACCGTCGTTTGATAATTTCAAATTAGAAATACATTCGCTTAAAACTTTGCTGTCAATCGCGTTTATTATTTCTCCGGCTTTGAGTTTTTCTTGATTTTGAATTCTTACAAAATACCTTCGAATTTCCGATTCTGAAGCATTATTTATATTAATAAGAGCCAATTCTTGATTAGAAAAGTACATTTTCATTCTATCAGTAAAATCCTTATAAAAGATTTTAGGATTATTTTGTCCAAGTTTGGCTAACAATATTTTTGCCTTGGTTTTATCATTTGAAGATTCAACAGCTTTGCGAATATCCTGTATATAACATTGAATTATGTCTTTTGCGTTTTTACCATTAATAAAAAATTCATTATTGCAAAACCTTTCAATCGTTGACAATCTTTGCAAACCATCAATAACGTATGATGTTTCCCCCTTTTTCCAAAGCGTAATAGCCCCAATAGGATTCCCGAAAGCTATACTGTATACCAGTTCTTTTTGCATAGACTCAGACCACACATATTCTCTCTGATATGAGGGATTTTTTACTATATCACCGTTTGACAAATCAAATAAAATTTTTTGAAGCGTCATGTTTTGTGGCGTGGCATCCATTCTTTTATATTCATATTCGTCCATGTCTATTGTTCCTTTAGAAAATTTGTGATAAAATAAAATATGCGAGGCGGGATTCGAACCCGCATGTTGATATTCTCAACCCTTTGAACATTTAAGGATCGCGTACAAAGTGCGTATACCAATTCCGCCACTCGCGTATAATTTTGGACAAGGACGATTTCCTTGTTCATTTTTATGTTATCATAAAACAAAACAAATCGCAAGCCAATCTTTACAAAAGTTAATTAAATGTTAAATCCTTTAAAGGATTTTGTATTTTTTGACAATATTTAACTATTTTTATTTAAAACAGACCAAGAAATTATAGGTTTAGCAGGTAGATTGTTGTAAGTTTAAATTTACCGTAGCATTAATGGTGTATAAAACAATTTCTAGCGGCAAATTTTATGATTTACCAAGACGTACGAACTAAATTCGTCAACGCTGACGTAAATTAAAGAGAATTTGTTCTTACAATCCTCTTTAATTTTTGTGTTAGAATTATCATATATTTGTTAGGAGTTATTATGAAAAAATTATTGATTACAATTATTATTTTGGCAGTTCAATTTGTCTGCGCTGTAAATGCAAAAGTTATTTCTAACGAAAAAATTAATGATGCAAAAGTTAAAACAGCAAGCAAAATTATTACGAATTTGCAAAAAGATATGCCATCATTTATAAAAAATGGTTCAGGGCCTTTTGTTGCAGCTATATATGATAGCGATGGAAAGCTCATTGTAAAGACTGCAAACTCTGTTGTTAATGAACATTGTTCAAATAATCATGCGGAAATGAATGCCATAAAAGCTGCTGAGGAAAAACTTGGAACTTATGACTTAGCGCCTTATAATTTAAAACTTTATGTAACAGCAGAACCTTGTATGATGTGTATTGGCGGCATTATGTGGTCAGGCATAAAAGAAGTTTATTACGGTGTTCCCTCCAAAACAGTTGAAAAAATTACCGGCTTTGATGAAGGATTTAAACCTCATTGGTTTAGGGAGTTTAAGAAAAGAGGAATTGTTGTATACGGAAATATTGAACCCGAACTTGGGGAGCAGGAATTGCATAAATACGTAAATGAAGGCTATGAAGTCTATATTCCGTCAAGATAGTTGTATTATATTCTTTATTAATCATATCCGGAAACTGTCAACTTTAAGGTTTATATATTAAAAATCAAAATTAGTATATTTTTATTGTTTTCTCTTTTATAAACAATATCGTCTGTCATTTGTTTAACCATAAATATTCCTAATCCTCCCAGAGGTCGTTCTTCAGGAGGTAAATCTATATCAGGATCGGGTTTTTCAAGAGGATTGTACTCTATACCTTCATCAATAAATTCGAGAACTATACTGTTATCAGTTTTTGTTAAAACTGCTTCAATCATGCCTGGAATCTCCGGATAAGCATAAAAAGCAATGTTTGCGAATATTTCTTCTGCACACATATCCAGTTTATTTGTCAAATCTTCATCTATGTTCCATTCTTTGCAAGCAGAATGAATCCAATTATAAAATTCTTTATAATACCCCTTATCGGCAGCTTGTTTAAATATTTTTACATTATTAGAAGCTCCGTTATATTTATATATCAACATTGTAATGTCATCACTTTGTAAATTTGAATCAGTATATTCCATAATTGATGCTTTAACTTTTTGCGCAATTTCTTTTGGATCCGTATCATTTATATTGTTTAAACAATTATAAAGTCGAGATTCTCCGTATATTTCATCATCTTTATTAGTAGCTTCCGTAACTCCATCTGTATAAGTATAGATTATATCACCTGTTTCCAGAACCGTTTCGTATATTTCAAATTCACTATCTTCAAAAACACCCAAAGCAATGTTTGATTCTAATTGCAAGTACTCATAATTCCCGTTTTTTCTTTTTATCAACGGCAGATTATGACCGCAATTTATTATACTGGTTTTTCCGGTGATTATATCTGTAATCCCCAATAAAGCCGTAACAAAGAAACCTTGTTTGTTTGTTTGACATATTTTGTTATTTATAATTTTTATAAGTTGTTTCGGAGAATAATTCATTTGTGAAACATTATTTATAAGAGTTTTGACTGTCATCATAAACAGTGCTGCCGGAACCCCTTTTCCTGAAACATCTGCAATTAAAAACATGAACTTACTCTCATCAATAAAGAAGAAGTCATAAAAATCTCCGCCAACTTCTTTTGCGGCATCCATCGAGGCAAAAATCTCAAATTCCCGTCTGTTGGGAAATGGCGGAAACACATTCGGTAAACTTGAATACTGTATTGATTTTGCAATTGAAAGTTCTGAATTAATTTTTGCTCTTTCCCGGGTAATAGATTTAATATCTTTTGTCATTTTGTCATAAGTAGATGCAAGTTGAGCAAATTCTTCAGGTTTTTCAATTTTTATTGTTACGTCTTCACCTCTGCCGATTTTATGAGCTATATCGGTCAATTTATCAATAGGCTTTATTATGTTTCGATTTAAGCTATAAAATAAAATCATCGGAATAATAAATCCAATCAGCAATAAAACAAAAAACATGTTTAGGTAAAAATAATTTATATCTTTAAACATTTCCCATTTAGGAACACAAATCACAAAAACCATTCCGTTGCGCAATTTTCTATAAAACGGAACATATTTTTTATTATGATATTTAATATATGTTATCCAATATAAATTATCTGCGTACCAGGGAAGAGTTTTTAAAGAATGTCCGACGATTTTCTCATTAGGAATATATGGGTCGTTTGATGCAATTATGTAATCGTATTCTTTATTACCCAATAAGGCAAAACTGTTTTTTATTTCCGCACCGTTTTTGTACATAGAAAATGTTTTTTCAAAGGGTTTCATTTTTGATACTTTATCAATAACCGAATCAATTTCCCAGTCTACAGTAGCTATACCAACTAACTCTCCATCAACGTATATTCCGGTTCCTGCTGTAACCATTGTTGTGTAACTTCCCAAATTCTCATAATACGGTTTTGTCCACACAATATTACGTTCAGGAGTTACTTTGGAAATTATTTGCTTATACCATTCTTGATTAGGATAGTCATAATCTTTTCCGGCAAAATTTTCATCCAGTACAATTTCGTTATGCTTATTTCTGTATGCATAAAAACATATACGTTCTTTTGATTTATCCAAAATATACGGCTTAAACCAAATCCCGCCTCCAAGTGTTTCCGGATAGTTTTCAAAAATTCTTTGAACAACCTTATTTGTAAGTTCATAACTTCTGTCTGTTCTGTAAAAAAGTCCGCCTATTAGTGCCAAACTTTTAAGATTGTCTTCTGATTTTACAATTCTTTCGTCTAAATCACGAACAAAAGAATTTACGGAATCTCCGTAATTTTGCACCATCAGCTGTTTTGTTTTCATTCTGGAAATTAAGGTATAACAAGCAAATGCAAACATGAGCACTGTAAGCATTAAAACTGACATAAATAAAATTTTAGATCTTATTGTCTTAAACATTATTCAAATATTAAAAATTTATCAAAACCAACCATTTTAAACGAATTTATTAATTGTTGAGAGACACTTTTAAGTCTTATCTCTCCATTTCTGCCTTTCATAAGTTTATACAATTCCAAAATAACTTTTAAACCAAAACTTGAAATAAACGTTATTTCTGAAAAATCGAGAGTTACATCTGTTATTGTCTCATCACTATCTTCTATGTAATCTTTAATTTTTGTACCATATTCTACAGCATTATCAATATCTAATCTTCCTATAGCTTTAACATATATGGCATCTATACCATTTCTTTTAAGAATTATATCCATATAATAAACCTCTCAATTATTCACTTGGTAAGATTATCTCATATTTTTTTATTTTTTATATCATGCATATAAAGTATTACAAATAAAATGGTTTTAAGTTTAAAAATATTTGATAAATGCGCATATTTTATTATATAATGTACTCTAATAAATTTTGAAGTTTATACAAAGGAATTAAGAATGTTAAGAAAATTATTGTCATTTTTTATTATGCTATCTATATTCAACCTTTTATCTTCTCCTGTTTTAGCTATTGAGGATGTGGAAGTAAAAGGTAACAGTGTGGTAAAAGCAGAGTTTAGTACGGAGCTCAATGTTAATAAGGCTTCAAAAGGAGAAGTGGTTCAGTTTAAATCCATAGAAGACTGTTCCGTTAACGGTCTGTTTATTCCCCAAGGAACAATATTTAACGGTAAGATTAAAGCATTTAAAAAAGGACGCTGGGCATATAGAAGAGCCAAAGTTCGTATTGTCATAGATGAAATAATTTTACCTACAGGAGAAAAATATACTATTAAAGGAACTACGAAAAGACATGTTTTGAAGGGCCCAGCAGTAGGTAATATTGCAAAAGGTATTGTAACTCTTCCGATAGCAATCGTAACAGGAGTTACAGGAGCGGTGGTAATTATAGTAGAAACAATATCTATTGCCGGATTGATAATCGTTGGACCTACAAGTTATTTATTCGGAGAAACTATGGGTAAACTTACGCATGGAATTAACTATAAAAGAGGAGAAGGCGATACAATAAAGCTTAAAATATATTCTGTAAAACAATAAAATCCGAAATATTACAGAATTTTTTTAAATATAGTTTTTATTGTATAATGTATGTATGTTAAAATTTAAGTCAATTTATTGTGATTTTGACGGAACAATAACAAAACAAGATTCTGTTAACACATTTTTTGAAAAATATGCATCACCCAAGTGGCTGGAATATGAAAAGTTGTGGGTTGAAGGTAAAATTACTTCGCGAGAAAATGCTATAAAGCAAGTTGCATTAATTCGTCCTATGAGTCAGGATGTATTGGATAATTTTGTTGATTCCATAGAAATAGATGACTATTTTTTAGAATTTATTGATTATTTAAAATCACAAAATATTAAATTAACTATTTTAAGCGACGGTTTTGATTTATTTATAGAAAAAACTCTTCAAAAATATAATATAGAGAATGTTAAATATTATGCTAATCACTTGGTTTATGAAAATAATACTTTCCGAATAGAATTTCCTTTTTATAATCCAAAATGTGATATTGGAGCAGGTATGTGTAAATGTAACAAAATAAACGAAGAAAAATTTTGTTACATTGGTGATGGGACAAGTGACCTGTGTGTAGCGAAAAAAGCGGATTTTCTCTTTGCTACAAAAAATTTGCATAAGTTTTGTAAAGCAAATTTAATAAAAAACTCCCATTTTAAATCTTTTCGTAATATTATAGATGTATTAAAAAGTATGTAACAAAAAAGTAAAGTGGATAGGGAAATGGCTATACTAGAAAAAGAACTACAAACTAATCTAAAAAAGATTAACGAACAAAAATCTCAAATCAACAACAAAGACAAAGAATTTTTAACAGACAGTGAACTGGCTAAAATTGACAAAGAATATTGTACTTATGGAGACAAAATACACGCAGAAGCAAACCCTAAAGTATTCAGAGATTGTAACGGTGTGTTTATGTATGATTCAGAGAATACTCCATATTTAGATTTAGAAATGTGGTTTGCCGCATGCAATTTAGGCTATAAAAACAAAAGAATCAGAGATGCCGTTGTCGATCAGTTAGATACACTGCCGCAAATTTCTTCTCATTTTCAATATGACTACAAAGTTTTGTTATCAGAAAAAATCGCTAAAGCAAACATTAAAAGATTCGGAACCAAAGGAAGAGTTCATTTTAACGTTGGCGGTTCACAAGTAATTGAAGACGCTTTAAAATTAGTCAGAAATTATACACACAAAAGCAGAATGTTTTCTTTTTGCGGAGGTTTTCATGGTCGTACATTGGGAGCAAGCTGCTTAACAGCAGGTTATCGCTACAGAAAATCTTTTGGTCACTTTAGTGATGAAGCGCATTTTGTTCCATACCCATATTGTTACAGATGTCCTTATGGTAAAAAATGTGATTCT
>CADBPN010000151.1 GCA_902796585.1 uncultured bacterium | reverse complement strand
ATGTCAATGAGGATGTCTCTCTCTCTAAATCGAGAGAGAAGAGAGAGGAGTATGAGGAGAGAGAGGAGAGAGAAGAACATACTGACAAAACTGATAGAACTGACAGAGCTGACCAAGAGGATTTGGCTAATACCGGAGAACGAGAGAGCGGAGACATAGAGAGAACTCTTCCGGATACCAGCCTAACCGAGTCAGAAGAAAAAGACGCGGGGAACAATCAACTTGCGGAGAAAAAACAATTCGAAGAAAACATCCGACTCGCAGAGGACAAACAACTTTTGGATACGGAAGACCGAGAGATTTTGGAAAATTACATCCGGAGAAAGAAGCTTGCTAAAAAGAGTGTAAGTGCTTATGCGTCTAAACTGATAGAAAATGGCGACTATAAGCGGATAATAGCGTCCGAGAGAGCTCGTATTGCGCAAAAGAAAAGAGACGAGAGAATTTCCCCCGCCCGCGCGCGGGCCGATACAATTCAAAAGGAGCTAAAATCAATTACGGACAAGGATTCTTGCTTAAAAGTTCTTGCGAAATATCACGACAGACTGGAAGAGATTCCGGAAGAATTTGACGAGATACGGAAAGAGTACGACTTGGATACCGACCGAAAAATCGAAGAGTATGCCTATTCCTCTACTCGAAGCGAAAACAATTACACATAACAAACTCTGTTTCTTCCGCCGGTTTTGGCCTCATAAAGAGCTTTGTCTGCCCTTTCAAACAATTCCTCGCCGGATTCTTGGTTGTCAAATTCCGCAAGTCCCATACTTATGGTAACTTTCAGTGATTTTGTCTCAACTCCTTCAACGTCAATCGGAATTGAAGCTTCTTCAACCGCCTTTCTTAAACGTTCACCGACAATTTTAGCCTCATCAATGTGAGTATAAGGAAGAAGTATGGCAAATTCTTCACCGCCGTACCTTGAAGGTATATCCGATTCCCTGAGAGCCGACTTTATAATCCCTGCAACACCTCTTAATACGGCATCACCGCTTGCGTGTCCGTAAGTGTCATTAACTTTCTTGAAGAAGTCAATGTCTATCATCATTGCGCAAAGCGGATTCCCTTGACGTTTTGTTGTTGCAATTTCCTGTTTTAAACGAATTTCAAATTGACGTCTGTTGTTCAAATTTGTAAGTGCATCAATCGTTGCATATTGTAATATTTTAGAATATGCGTTAGCTCTGCTTATTGTGATGGCTGATTGTCTCGTAAGCTGTTCCAGATAGCTTATATCTCTTTTTGAAAGTGCGTCAAGAGTACTCCTTGCAACTATACAGCCGGTTATTTCTCCGTCTGATATCAGCGGAAATGCGCCTATCTTGTCATTGTGAGCCAAAATATATTCTGTTTCCGGTGTCAATTCCTTTAATATTTCGTATACTCGGTTGTCGTTGCACGCTTTCGGCCAAACTAATTTGAAATCCTCATCTTGTTTCAAGAATACATAAATTAAGTGGTCAGTGATAAATCTATCAAGCATTTCACCAATTATTGGCACGATATAATTAAGTTCATATTGTGTTTCTATTATTTTGGCAATATTTTTCATTGAATCATGGAATTCTACGTTAATCTTCGACTGTTCATTAAGCACAATATTTTGTAACTTTAATGAAACCTGAGCGGAGAGAATTCGCATTAAAAATAAGAATTCCATATTTACGGTTGTGTTTTCATCAAACTCTGTTCTGATTACACCAAAAAGCTTTCCGTCACGAACTATAGGCATGAACAACGAAGAAATTTTTATTGTTATGTCACTCATAACCGGCGGTAATTTGTACCCTTTAGAGTTTATTACAAAATCGTTATTCTTAATATTTTCATACGCTGTGTAAATTTCCGAAGAATCTTCCAAAATCCCCCAGTTGTTTAAGCAGTCTCTTATCGTATTTGTAACACTGTCATACACATAAATATTTATTGAAGATATTTTCTTGTACTCGTTAATAATATCCAAAAGTCCGGAATGTAAGTCGTCTATCCTAATTTCACTTATTAATAAATCGCTTATCTTAGATAAAAATTGTATAACATTGTTTTGCATTATCTTTCACCCTCGTCTTCTTCAATAAAAGACTCAAAACCGGAACAAGATTTCAGATTCTTAACGATTGCTTTGTCAAATTCCTTTTCATCAACAATTTTTCCGTTTATAAATGTGTAACTTGAACCTGCCATCGGCTCATCAGAAAGCTTTTCTGTTCCGTATTCATCGCTTGCGATGAGTGTTCTTGATACTTCATTAAGAAGGTTGAAAATGTATGCCGTCTCCAATTCGCTGTCTCCGGAACTTTCCGTAATAAGCATGGCAGATTTGATTAATTCGTTTTTAGAATCGCTGTATCTGTGCATACTTCTTAACAACACCGCAAGGTTATAGTGCGCTTCAAACGCCATAGGCTGAAGGTTTATTGCTTTGCAGTAATCAATTCCCGCAAGCTTCTTTTCGCCTCTCAAGTGGTGCGCAACGGCTCTGTTATAATAAACATCATAGCTTTTCTTGAGATATTTTAGAGAAGATGTATATGCATCTATTGCATCGCCTAAATATTGATAAGCTAAATATTTTTTTTCGATAGGCAGATACATAGCTTTTTTCTTGAATGCTACACCCTTATTAAAAAACGCAATTCCTCTGTTTCCGGGAATACTTTTTACGTTGCTGTATACAAACGGAATCCACAATCTGAAGAATTTTAAATCTGTGATTATATCAAATTGCTCAATTGCTTCATCAAAAAAACCTAAATCATCAGAGTATACAATCCCGAGGTTCATTCTTGCCATTACAAACTTCGGATTGTATCTAATTGCGTTCTGATACGCTTCAACAGCGGAATAATAATCTTCATAAACGGCATAAATGTTGCCTAAATTAAACCATGCTTCGTAGTGTCCGGGAAATAATTCAAGTCCCCGCTTATAGTAATCCAGCGTTTTAGACATGTTATCCTGTGAATACGCAACATCCCCTTTGTACACGTAATACGCGCCTTTAACCTTGTGATATTGACGTATAAACCAGCCTCTGAAAAAATACACTACAACACAAATGATTAAACAGAAGATTAAAAAAGAAAATAATTTTTTAAAAAAGCGCTTCATTATGACTGTATTATAACATAATTCTTAGCTTGTTACAGAAAAATAAAGCATTTGGAGGAGAAAAATTGCAAATTTATAAGATTGTACTTGATTAAAATTTTTCAGCGAATACAATTGAGTTACGGCTTTTAATTGCAAATGCGGTTGGGTTTGTATATTAGTTTGTAGGTCGGGTGAAATCCGACAAAAACTGAGCCAAACAAGTTGATAATTAAATAGAGTATGCCGCAATAGCTCCCCCAGTGGAGTGAAAACGGAACGGTTCAGAAAAACGTAGAGCTTGCTCTGCCAACTGAGCCAAACAAGTTGATAATTAAATAAAGTATGCCGCAATAGCTCAGTTGGTAGAGCAAGGGACTGAAAATCCCTGTGTCCTTGGTTCAATTCCGAGTTGCGGCATATTT
>CADBPN010000150.1 GCA_902796585.1 uncultured bacterium | reverse complement strand
GTAACTTATTTATTTTCATAACTGTTTATAATAAAAACTCTAAAAAATTTTTTTGTCACTTGTTTTTGTTGGGTTTCACCCAGCCTACTACTACCTTTCAGCAAGAACTGCGGCCTCCCTGATTATGGAGGTTGTTTGATGTGTCCCCCGAGGGAGGTTGATTTTCCACTTTCTATTTTCCATTTTCAATTCTAAAAACCACTATTGAGAATTAATCGGCATATAAACCTTTACACAAAAACCGCATTCTTCATTTGAATATAAGCGGATTTCTCCGTTCATAGCTTCCAATAACCCTTTCACAATAAACAGTCCGAGTCCGGTACCGCGAGTTGTTCTGGTCGTTTTATCATCAACTCTTGTAAATTTTTCAAATAAAGTTTTTAGTTTTTCGCGAGGAATTAAGTCATATTCGTTTTGAACAGAAACAATTAGTTTTTCTTCCGCTATCTCATAATCAATTGTTATTGGAGTATTTTCTTTCGCATATTTTATTGCATTTTCGATTAAATTCACAAAAACTTGTTCAATTCTGTCATTGTCTGCAAAAATTTCTATCTCACAATCGGAAACGTTATTTATTATTTCTTTATTTGCATCATTCTTAACAAGAGTTATAGAACTCTCAATAACAGTGTTTATAGGAATAGGGACTAAATTTACATTCAATCTGGAACCCTCAATATCAGGAATTACCAAGAGGTCTTCTATCATGCGTTTAAGTCTTTCGGATTGTCTTTTTATAACCTTTAAAGACTTTTGCTTTGTTTCTTCATCAATTTCTATATCTGTTCTCAAAAGCCTTGATGTATATCCTTGAATACTTGTGAGCGGTGTTCTGAATTCGTGTGATACGGTATCAATCATATTTGAACGAAATTCGTTTAGCTGTTTTAATTCTTTGTTTTTCTTCTTTAATTGAACATAGGACTTGTGAATTTGGTCGACCATCTTATTAAATTCAGTACCTAAGAATACAAGCTCAAACGGTGTAAATATGTTTGTCAAAAGCCTTATTCTTCTTGCGTAATTTCCTTTTGATATAGCTATTATCGCCTTAAACAACTGTCTTATGTTGGTATAAAGATATGAAGTGTACAGTCCGACAACAAAGAATACAGAAAGTACCGTAACTATTATTGAAAGTATTATTTTATTTCTGTTGTAATCTATTGCATCTCTTTTTATATCTTCAGTAGTATTAACAATAATCAATACGTTCGGCTTACTTTTCTTTAAATAAACAATAGGTCTGTTTTTAACATCACCATACACCGTCGGAGAATCTTCCCGCAGGTTTTTGGGCAGAAGTTTAACAGATTCTTCAAAATCTTCCTTATTGTAATTACTTGAAGCGACCAAAGACATATCGTCATTTTTAAGTACATAAATCTGCCTTTTGTCTTCAGACACTGTTTTAAAAAGATTTTTCTTTAAAGTTTCAATATCTAAAATTGCAACAAGTGTTCTGTTATTATTCAAAGGTCGTTCAAACACATAGTAATTATCCGGAATATTGTATGCCTTATATTGTTCTAATTTAGAATTATTTATAACCGCAAATTCTTTATAAAAAGAAAATTTCTTAAGCACCTCATCTAAATATCGTTCTTCTTGAGATGGAGATTTATAATAATCAAGAGTTGTAACAATTTGAATTAAATCATTATTAGTAGTTTGTTCAAAAACGTCAATTTCTTCCGATACTATTTTAGAAATAAGTATTGCCGCAGATTTTAATTGCGCACGATTTGACTGCTGATTTATGTTATTTATAATAATTCCGCTTACTATCATCGGAATAAGAACAGCAAAAAAGATTACTATAATTATTTGTTCAGCAATTTTTAAACGACGCTTTGAAAAAAATTGAACCATACTTTTTCCTATCTAAACTTTACCATTTATTCTTCACCGAACGGTGTGAGTTTATACCCGACATTCGTTACAGTATGCAAATACTTTGGTTTTTTTGTATCGGGTTCGATTTTGTTCCTCAAAGCTCCAACGTGAACCCGAAGCATTCTTACGTCCTCGTCGCTTGAATATCCCCATACTTCTTCAAGAAGTGTGGCTAAAGTAACGGACTTATTAAAATGCTGCATTAAACAGTACAGTATTTCAAATTCAGTCGGTGTAAGTTTAATTTTTTTATTCAGAATTATTGTTTCCAGAGTATCAGGAAGAATCTCAATTTCTCCCGCTTCCAGAATTTCATTTGATAATGACGGTTCTTCAGGCGGTTGATTCCTCCTTAAAAGAACTCGAATTCTCAACAAAACTTCCTGAATATCAAAAGGTTTTACCAAATAATCATCCGCTCCGCTGTCAAAACCGCTGGTTTTATCTCCTATTGTACCTTTTGCGGTAAGCATTAAAATCGGAACATTTATCCTTGCTTGACGAATATTTTTACATACATCAAAACCGTTCATTTTTGGCATCATAACATCAAGCAAAATCAAATCATATTTATTGTTGAGTGCTTTATTTAATCCTTCCATGCCGTCAGAAGCTGTATCAGTATAATAACCGCTTGAAGAAATATCAAAATCAAGCAAATCTCTTATTTCATTATCATCATCTACAATAAGTATTCTTTTCTTTTCGGTCATTTCATACCCCTTATTATTTACCCCTTATATTTACCCCTTTACCCCTATTTTATAGGAATTAAAAAAGGTTTGCAATAGATTAATATTTTGTGTTTTAATAAAGATGTTATGGAAATCCAATCAATTACCCCTATAAACTACGGGGCGAAGTTATTAAAAAAACCAAAAATCTCAAAAATATATAAAAACGGGAATGTGAATACAGAAAAAGTTTCGTTTATGGAATATTCTCCCTCCAGAAAGGAAGCAGACGTTCTTGATGAAGCAGTACGATATTGGTATGAAGACAAATTCGGCGGAGATATAGCCTTTGATGCTTTGTTAATTGCAGACGGAAAGCGTAATCCTAAAAAAAATAAAGTATACATTTTGTCAACTCAAACATCAAATTTTGATTCGCTAAACCCCGATAAAATATTAGGAATGGCGCATGTTCAAACAATAGGTAAAAAAACTGTATTTATAAATCATTTACAAACAAACCCTAATTTATTGCCGACACCTTTTGGCAAAAAAAAGGATTTCGAATATAAAAATATCGGAAAAGCGATTGTTAAAGCTATCCAACAGATAAATTCAAACCGTTCTGTGATTTTAGAATCTATTTATTCCGCGATAGGGTTTTATGAAAAACTCGACTTTGAAATGATTGACCCTAAATATTATCGGATGAAATGGAAAAAGAAACATGTATAGTGTTATGAAATTTGATTTGGCAAGAAATGCCCTGAGGTATTTGGTTAAATCAGAAAAAATAACCGAAATTTCTATTCCCTATTATTTGTGCGATGTTGTCAGACACACACTCTTTGAAGAAAAATGTAAAATCAAATTTTATCATATTGATGACAATTTTATGCCGGATTGCGATTTTGAAGAAAATGAGTATATACTGTATCCTAATTATTTCGGAGTTTTTGGGCGCAATGTTTTGGATTTGGCAGAAAAATACAAAAATCTCATAGTCGATAATGCGCATTCCTATTATGATAAACCCATCGGATTTGCTTGTTTTAATGCCGGACACAAGTTCGGTCAAAAAGATTCTCTGTTATGGATAAAAAATAATAACAAAGAAGAAGATTTTTTCGTTGATAAATCTCTTGCCCAACAAAGAAAAAATAAATTTATGGAATTATCGGAAAAATACAACTCCCAAAACCTTATAAAATTTAATCCCGGAGAAGAATTTTATCCGTTTGTATATCCTTTTCTTGCAGAAAGCGAAGAAAAAGCAGATATGCTTGCAAAAAAATTACAACAAGAAGGTAAAATTATATATAGATACTGGAATCCTCTTCCGACAAATTATAACGAATATAAGTTTTATTCACGATTAGTACCAATACCGTTATTTTAACCCTCTTTATAAACAGAATTTTGTACCGAATAAATAAGACGGTTGAAAATTTTCAACCGTCACTTATCCCCAATTTAATCTTGATGCACTAGTTTGCGTAACAAGCCAGCGCAAGGCTG
>CADBPN010000149.1 GCA_902796585.1 uncultured bacterium | reverse complement strand
GTAAGTAAAATATCTTTATACATACTTCCTTTAATGATATTAATAATTCTTACAGTCGGCATTGTTAAGAAAGTCCCTATTTATGAAGAATTTATTGAAGGAGCAAAAGACGGATTTAAGGTTTCGGTATCAATTATTCCTTATTTGGTTGCAATTATAGTCGGAGTTGCAATGTTCAGAGCCTCCGGAGGTATTGAACTAATAACAAATATTTTTGGTTCTTTGTTGAATAAATTTTCAGTTCCTGTTGATATTATACCGATTATGATTACACGTTCTTTATCGGGTTCTGCAACATTAGGAATCTTTTCAGATATAGCAAACACGCTCGGACCGGATAGCTATGTTACAAAGCTTGCGGCAGTAATGGTAGGAAGTTCAGAAACAACTTTTTATGTATTGGCGGTATATTTCGGTTCCGTAGGAATAAAAAAATTCAGATATGCACTGTTAACAGGGATTATTGCTGATATTACAGGTATTGTACTAGCAATTTTGGCTGCTCGACTCTTTTTTCCTGCCAGCATCTTGTAGTGGAACAAATGTGTTCCGGCTCGACTTCTCTTTTTAAAAGCGCTGCAAAATTTATGTCAATAAAATTAATTCCGTCTAATTTTTCAACAATATATTCTTCGCTTCCGCAATTTGTGCAGTAGTGATCTTGAGCAACAACTTCGCCGTTTTTTACAAAAGCTTTCATCTTAACACCACAGCAAGCACATCTTGTTATGTACCATTCATTCCTTATTAATTTCCCGCAATCAGGACAATAAGCCTGTTCTAATCCCGGATTTATTTTGTCATGAGTGCATTGTTTTGATATGTTCATTGATGATAAGATTTGCAATATTAATTCCAGCATATTATACCTCTCTATCTTTTATTTAATAATTATATTTATTTTGTCAAACTTAAATATTTCATCCTTTTCTTAAATATCATTAATTGTTAAGTTTTGTAAATATTATCTCTTGCAACACTATATTTATATATAAAATAATATATAATAATTATATAAGTATATTAAATTTACCCCAAATTAGGAAAGAAATCATGTCTTCAACTATGGAAAGTAACAATTCAGAATTTAGTTCTGTACATAACAAGAGCGTTAACTCGTATGACAATGCATTAATATTTGCGCGTGCAAACAATGCATATATAAAAACGAATTTAGCCGAGAAAAAAAGCAGCAGCTTTTTGTGCAGAAATATTTATAAATCAGAAGAATATTAAAAATAACGTTACATAAGAACCCCAATCAGTCGTAGATGTACGGCTATTGGGTTCTTTTTTTTATGCTTCCGAGCCCATTTCTCTTTGTTTATATCTGGCTTTCGCATTTATTGCATAGCACGTTGTATACAACTTTTGCGATAACAGAAACATATTACGTTGAACAGTTGCAACGTCATTCATCGCTTCCAGCATCTTATTCGGATCTACCATAGATTCCATAGCTTCGTGGTTATCTACTTTTTCTTCCGCATATTTTTTTACAAGTAATTTATCTATGTAATCCCTTGCTCCGACTGCCATAGTAATGTCTCCTAAATGATATTTTCCCTATATATATAAAAACATTTTTTTCTCGAAATTTGCTTATTTCGATAAAATCTTTACAAAAATTTACAAAACGAGTGTGCGGAAAAAATCAAAAATTGACAAATATTAGCTTTCAGGTGTTGGTTTTTTCTTTTTTGTTTTTCCGTTTTTCTTTGTGAATTGCTGTGGAGCTTGATTAAACGATGTTTGAATACGTTTTACGCTTATTACGTCCGGCATAGCTTGAAGGGCGGTCATTACCCGTCTTAGAGTATCTATATTATCTAATTCAATACCCAGTTCAACAATACCGACTTTACCTTTAGACTTAACGTTAGCGGAATTAATATTAGTATTATTATCGGAAACAACGCTGATAATGTCTTTTAACATACCCAAACGTTCGCCTGTCTCAACTCTTATAGTTGTTGTGTATGTTTTGTTAATGTTATTGCCGGACCATTTTATGTCCATTAGTCGTTCAACCGGAATGTTTTCGAGTGTTTTACAATCAAGCCTGTGAACAGTTACACCTTTTGAACGGGTAACAACTCCGACAATCGGTTCTCCCGGAATTGGGGAACAACAGCGGGCAAATGAGTATAACAAACCTTCTAATCCGACAATATCTTTTTCGGAAGCCTTTCTTGGCTTATGTTGAATAGTGGTTTCCTTTTTCTCCGGCTTTTTAAGTCTGTTAACTATTTTATTTAAAGTTGTTTCACCGTACCCTAGTGCTGCAAATAAATCATCTGCTGTAACATAGTTCATTTGTTTTGCTACTTTATTAAATTCACCGTTTTTAACATATTCATCAAATACTGTTTTTGTGAGTTCGTGTTCTAAGTTAGCTTTACCGATTTCAATGTGGTCTTCACGTTTATTCTTTTTGTACCAGTTCCGAATACGCTGTGCTGCTTGTTTTGTTACAACAAAGTTTAACCAATCCAATCTAGGAGCAGCAACCTTTGAAGTCATAATCTCAACTATATCGCCGTTTTTTAATTTTGTATCTAATTGGGCAATACGTCCGTTTATAAGTGCGCCGACTGTTTTATGACCTACATCAGAGTGAATACGATAAGCGAAATCAACCGGTGTTGCGCCTTGTGGTAAATCAAGAACATCTCCTCCCGGTGTAAATGCAAAAACTTGGTCTGAGAATAAATCCAGTTTTACTGCGTCTACAAAATCAGCAGCATTTTTGGAATCTTTATTATATTCAACTAATTTTCTCATCCAGGAAAACTTAGCATCTGAAGCTGAATCTGCTTTTTGAGAACCCTTTTCTTTATATCTCCAATGTGCAGCAATACCATATTCTGCTATTTCGTGCATTTCCCAAGTTCTTATCTGAACTTCCAAAGGCTTTTGTCTGGGGCCTATAACTGAAGTATGCAAAGATTGATACATGTTACCTTTAGGCATAGCTATGTAATCTTTGAATCTTCCCGGTATTGGCTTAAATCTTGAGTGAATCAAACCTAGCACTTCATAGCAAGCTTTTTCACTGTCAACAATAACTCTTACCGCAGTGATATCGTATAAATCATGGAATGCAACATTTAATCGTTTCATTTTGTTGTAAATACTGTAATAATGCTTAGCTCTGCCGGTTATGGTAGCATTTATACCGCTAACTTTTACATCTTGTGAAATTTGGTCTATCAAAAGTTTTACGGTCATTTCGCGTTCTGCTTTTTTTTGAGAAACCAACTGTGCTATTTCGTAATACTTATCAGGGTGAAGGTATTTTAGTGATAAGTCCTCTAATTCAGCTTTAATTTTACCGACACCGAGACGGTTTGCAAGCGGTGCAAAAATATCTAATGTTTCTTGTGCGATTCTTTGCTGTTTTACAGGTGCCATATAGTTTAGCGTACGCATATTATGAAGTCTGTCGGCAAGTTTTAAAAAGATTATTCTGACATCAGAAGCCATTGCGATAAACATTCTTCTGAAGTTTTCAGCTTGGCGTTCTTCTGTTGACTTAAACTGTAGTTTGCCTAGTTTTGTTACGCCTTGAACAAGATTTAATACATCATCTCCGAATAGTTCTTGTAATTCTTCCGGTTTTGTATCGGTATCTTCCAAAATATCGTGCAAAAATCCTGCCATAAGAGTGTGTTTATCCGCTCTCAAACCTATAAGGATTTTTACAACTTCTATAGGGTGAATGATATACGGTTCTTCAGAAACTCTGTATTGTCCCGAATGGAGTTTTTTTGCAAATTCAAAAGCTCTTTCTAATTCTACTATATCTTCTTCGTGATATTGCTGCTCTTCTAAAAGCTTTTTAATTTCATCAAAAGAGATGTTGTATTGTTCCATAATACTGTTATTCTAGAATTTTTTCAAAAAAAAATCAATAGTTTTATGAAAATTTGACGGTCTGCTTGATTCTATTTTTCATTTTTAACCTGCAAATTGTATTCAACAATGCTGTTTGTATCATTGTTCATAATCCAGGTGGTTGAAATATCGCACACAGAAATACCGTCTTTTTCTATAATGTGAGTGTACGTATCAGGAATATCAGTTCTGCTTGTTGTACAAATTAAAAGGTCATCCAAGAAAGTTTCTTTGTTGAATCTTATGTGTATACTTTTTAATTTTCGTGTTTTTTTAAACTCTTCCGGAGCGGTCATTTCCGCTAAATTAATGTAGCTTTTGTTATTAACGTGCTTGTTAAAATCTATATCGGAGAGGTTATTTTTATGCTGTAATTTTGTATACACCTCTGAAGATTCCGGAAGTGAGAATTTTTTGTGTTCTCCAAGTGTAAGTTCGTTACAGATATCAAATCTTTCAGATATAATATCGGTTTTGACCGGTTTCTTAGTTTCTTTGTCAATGATAAACCAAAGTGCATTTCCTTTTGCAAAGACTTCTCCGTTATACTTTAATTCGTAATCTGTATAAACTTTTAATTTTGTAACTTCCGAAATCCAGATACTTACTTCAATTTCTTCCGACCAAAAAGGTAAATCATTAATAAAATCAATATTAAATTCTGTAACTATCCAGTATTGATTTGTTGCAAATAAATCATAAGCAGCCAATCTTTTAGTTGCAGTGTATCTTGCAAATGCGTCTTGAAGATACATTATAGCGGAAATAGGCCGGAGTCTGTATCTGTTTAAATCCATATTATCAAGTATTACAGTGTATTTTTTTGTATATTTGTTCATAATCTAGTTCTCATATATATAAATCATAAGTCAATATTAACATGAAAGAATAGCAAAAAAATTTTTTATGAGTTTTAATTTAAATAAAAAGGAGAAATGTATTATGACACATATTATTAAAAATATACCGATGAATAACAGAAATTATGTAAAAAAGGTATTAAGCTGTATGCCTGTAAATAAGAAAAATCAAAATGGTGTAGTAAATGGTATCCTAAAAGATATGAACGGAATTGCACAAATCAATCAGCCTTTAACAGCAAAAGCTTCTCAAAATGAAGTTTTAACTTCCGAACAAGCAAAAGCTTTAAGAGCTCAATTCTTTTGTTGGTTTTAATGATTTAGTAAAGATAATTTAATTTTGAGAATTTTGGTAAAGTTTAATAAATAATTACATTAAAAATGATATTAAAAATCAATCTCTTCGTAACTATAAGGCTAGTTTCTTCTCTAATTTTGGGACAATTTTTGTAACAATTTTCATCCAAATGTAACAATTCTGCTAGAATTATTAAAGTTTTTTCAAAAAATGCCGATATACCAATTGTATAGATAAGGATTTTTATGGATTTTTTTATATCGGTTGAAAAAATTGATGAGTATTGTGAGCAAAAAGGAATTAATATTTCTGACCAAGAAAGAAATGTGATTATTTCAATTTTTTCAGAATCTGATAAAAAGAATTTAAAAAATGAAGAATTCCCAGAAGGGGATAATATATTAGATAATTCAGAACAACAAATATTTTTTGTAGAATTGAAAAAAAATGCAAAAAGTATTTTTAACAAATTATCTGGTTTTTTTGATTATATTAACAACAAAAAGCAATCAAAAGACTATGCTGATGTAGCATCAGATAATTTTATTACTATTATAGAAGATTCTGCAGGTAACAATGCTTCGGACTTATCAAACCTAAAATATTTTTTAGACAATGTTGATAACAAATATCTTTTTGACATTGCTGAAAAAGTAAATGAAAAACGTTCTGGTGACGCTTTTACAGGAATCCGTGGTTTTTTTAGAAAAATAGCAGAAATAATTGAAGAATATGACAATAATGATAATGAACAGTACAAAATAGCTCAGTATATTAAGGAAAAAATTATAAAATATAAAGAAAGTGTTTTGCAGTATGCAAAAGAGAATAATGTTAAATATACAAAAGATTATGAAGATAGATTTTACAATGCACTTAAAAACAATGACATATTAGATTTAACAATTGCAATGGATAGGCTATATGAAAGAACTTTAGTTACAAAGAAGTCTTTGAATGATATTACAAACGGAAAAAAAATAACAATAGAAATAAAAGAGCCTAACGGAAAAATTGATGAAAACTTTGCACAAGGCATAACGGGTGATTGTTGGTTTTTAAGCTGTATAAAGTCTATAACAACTAACAAAAATGCATT
>CADBPN010000148.1 GCA_902796585.1 uncultured bacterium | reverse complement strand
CAGGAAGATATTGCAATGGGTGGTTCTACAGATATTCATGCTGCAATGATTGCTGCAGAAAAAGCTTCTTTAAGTATGCAAATGGCAATTCAAGTAAGAAACAGAATCTTAAGCGCATATACCGATATTACAACTATGGGAATATAATTAGAAATATTGTGCATCAGTATTTTTATGTGTATTAATTAAAAAAGAACTTTCTAATAATGAAAGTTCTTTTCAACGATACAGTGTAAATGTATATTTTTGAAGTCTACACCTCTATAAAGAGTCTTCTGCCTACTATATTAGGCTGATTGTTATAATATCCGGCGAAATATCCACCCGCTACAGGTTTATTTTGACCGTAATTTGCAAAAGGATTTTTGTTTTGTGCAGTAACAAACGGATTTGAAGAAGTTTCAGCAAACGGATTTGAAGAAACAGTTCTTCTTGTAATTGCTCCGGTTTGTGCCATTGGAGCAGATGTAAATACATTTGTTAATAAATTTACTATTCCTGCCATATTAGTTAAACCTCACTTTAATATCTGTTTAATAATTATTTAAACAAAGTCAATATTTTAATCGGCATAAATTCATATATCTTAACAAGATTTCTTAAAAGTTCAATCATATAGATTATTTTTTATGTTAAAATAGATATAATTGTTAAAGGGAAGAAGGTAAAGATGAGTTTAAACGTATATTTAGGAATAGATGTCGGCTCTGTAACTACAAAGCTTGCTTTAGTTGACGAAAAAGGAAAGTATATTGATTCATATATGCTAAAAACAGCAGGAAAACCTGTAGATGCTGTGCAGGACGGTTTAAGACACATAATAAGCCAAGCATTATGCGAGTATTCGGTGCAAGGTGTCGGTACGACCGGTTCCGGCAGAAATTTAGCCGGTGCTCTTGTGGGAGCAGATGTTGTTAAAAATGAAATTACTGCACATGCTGTTGCAGCAAGCACAAATATTCCCGGAGTACAAACTATCTTAGAGATTGGCGGTCAAGACAGTAAAATAATTATATTGCGTGACGGAATTGTTACGGATTTTGCTATGAATACTGTTTGCGCAGCCGGAACCGGTAGTTTTCTCGATCATCAAGCGCAAAGATTAAATGTACCCATCGAAAAATTTGGAGAAACGGCTCTTCGTTCAGATAATCCGGCACGTATAGCAGGAAGATGCGGAGTTTTTGCGGAATCTGATTTGATACACAAACAGCAGTTAGGGTATCCTGTAGAAGATTTATTATATGGTCTTTGTCAGGCCCTTGTCAGAAATTATTTAAGCAATTTGGCTTTAGGTAAGGAATTACTTCCTGTATTCTCTTTTCAGGGCGGAGTTGCCTCAAATACCGGTATGGTAAAGGCTTTTGAAGAAGCTCTTAATGCAAAAGTTGTTGTTCCTGACCACCATCAGACAATGGGTGCAATTGGTGCGGCATTATTAGCAATGGAAAATCATCAGTATACCGAAGTACCTACAAAATTCAAGGGCTGGGAAGTCGGTAACATGAATTTCCAATCAGTAACCTGCCAATGTACGGGTTGTTCAAATAATTGTGAAGTTATTACAATTCTGGAAGGATCTGAACCGGTTGGACATGTACAAAAAATTGGTGATATAAAAGGTAATATTATTGCTCGTTGGGGCGGTACTTGCGGAAGATGGGACATAGGTTAATCACTATTTTTATATTCTGCAAGTGTATGATTAATTTCAGACATAATTTTGTCAAAAACAGATTTCCAATCTCCGTCGGATTTTTGTCTGAATAGTCTTACTGAATTGTACCAGTCACACACATCCAAGTTCGTGTGCCATCTCCAATTAACTTCATAAGGCAGCATTATCCAGCAAGGAATGTTCATTGCACCTGCCAAATGTGCCAGTGAAGTGTCGTTGCATATTACCAAATGTATGTTACTGAGAGCAGCAGCCGTTTGTGAAAACGTAATTAAATCTTTACCAATATCAATGATGTTTGGTAATTTATTTGTTTCCTCAGAACCTTCAAATGTCTGAAGCGAGTATACTTGAACACCATCTAAAAGTTTCATCGGAGCAAAAATTTCTGCCGGTATAACTCTATCAGTGTCGTAAAAAGTATTACCGCGCCATTTTATACCTATTTTTATTTGGTCATTATTGAAATATTTTTTCCTAAAATTTTCAATTTCATTTGAATCTGCTTTTAAGTAACCGTCTGAAGATACAAATATATTTTTACTGTTTAAACCTAATATGTGCGGCAGGCTTAAAATCGAAGCGTGTACATCAAAATCAATGTCAGATTCCGGAATAAAAGAGTCAATTACGGTATCAACACCAAGTTGTTTATTCTGCTTTATAAGTTCCGAAAGTGGTTTTTGAATTATTAGAATAAGTTTTTTACATCTTTTCTTTGCAAGAGGTAAATAACGTAAAAACATTATTGAATCGCCAAAACCCGCTTCATAATATACAAGAAGGGTTTTGTTCTTAATATTCTCACCTTGCCATCGATTATCGAGTCTAAGTTTATTCGGATAACTTTTGTTGTGAAGGGCAAATACTAAATCTCTGGATTCTCTTGATTCAAAGTACTTTAAACCTTTGTCATAATTTTTATCTCTCATAAGAGCCAGTGAATAAAAATATTCAGTTTCTTTATCATGTGGTTTGATTTTTGTACAAATTTTTAGTGCAGAAATAGCATTCTTTACTTCTGCTTCAACAAGATATACTTTTGACAAATTAAACCAGGCATTATATGAAGAGGGATTTATTTCTAAAGCTTTTTCATAATAATAAATGGCTTTTTTATTATTTTTTAAATTTTTAAAAGCAAGTCCTAAGTTAAATAATAAAGAAAAATCTTGAGGAAATAGTTTAATTATTTCATTTTCTTTTGAGACAATTTTTGAAAACTCACCTTTTCTTATGTAAGCTTGAAAAAGTGTTTCATAGAAATATGATTGCGGAGATTTTTCAACAGCTTTTTCTACGTATTGAATTGCATCATTAATATTCCCCTTTTGCAGATTCAAAACTCCTAAAAGATTGTAGACTTCTGCATTTTCACAATCCATATCTAAAATCTCTTTATACGTATTTTCCGCATCATCTAATTTACCTTCCTGATGCAAGTTAAACCCGATATTTATAAGCTCTTCTACATTAGCCATAAAGTCATTATCTCCTTATATAATATTAAACAATTAATTTACAAAAGTAAAGTTTTGTAACATTTTATAAAAAGCTTGAAATATAAGCCTCTAAACATGACTTTATATATGTAAGATGTGAGTAACATGAGGTAAAAAGTATTGATACGCATTAGCAGTACACATATTTCTCCGTATTCTATAAACGACTGTTGCGGTGGTCGCAGTTTTAGCAGTATATTTAATACCACATATAATATAAGCGGTGGCTATTCTTCCGGTATGGGTGGTTTCTGGGGCGGTTTTGGTCTCGGTTTAGGTCAAGCAATCGGAAGCTTCTTTAGCGGCTTTTGTGGCATGTTCTCCGGTTTTGGAAATTGTTTTAACAGTTGGAATATGGGCGGAATGTTCAGTAACTTTGGCAATTTCTGCGGTGGTTTCGGAGATATGTTTAGCGGATTTAATATGAGCGGTATATTAAATACCGGCGGAAAACTTGATTTCGGAAATGCATTTGATAATTTCTGGGATAATATTAGTGCCCCTGCTTCTCCGGCGGTTACTGATAAAACCAATAAGGATACAAAAAAATTAGAAGATTTTGAAAAAGAAGTAAAAGCCTTGGAAGACAAAACAGCTGAAGATAAAGCTAAGGACGATTTTAAGACAAGTGTACAAACTCTGTACGATAAAGTATTAAAAGCAAAGAATGAAGCTGATGATATAGATAAGATATCTGATGAGACAAAATACAATAAATTGTTGGAACGTCTGAAAACACTCGGAGCTGTTGAAAGTGATGATGAAGCAGATGAAACAGTGGACACAGAACTTCCGGAAGGATATGTTAAAACACAAAATAGTAATTATGTTTATGATAAAAATAATAAAAAATATTATAAACTCAATGAAGATGGAACCATAGGTGCTGAATTATCTCCTCCTGCCGGTTATAGTAAAATAGAATCTGTCTATGCAGATAATACATGTCGTGTTATAACAGATAAAAATTCAAAAGGTGAATGGACAGTAGCTAAATTTAATATAAAAACAGGTCAATTCATTGAATCTACTACGCATAAAAAAGGTGCAACGAATAACGTAGAAACTTTATTTTCAAGCAAGTACAAATATAATAGTGATGGAACATATATAGAAACGCGAACAACTAAGGAAAGTGCATGGAATTCGACTGTAAAATATTTTAAATATTCTTCGGCAATGAATGATTGTTTATATGAATGCGATGTAAACGGTAATAAAAAACGTTAATTTTATTTGACTTCGCTCCAAATAGTCGGATTATCCGTTTCATAGTCAATAATGTCTATAACTCTGTAGTTTGGTATTGGTGCTGTTGAGATGTGGCTTATTCCGTCAATTATTTCTTCTTTATTAACTCCAAAATGTCCTGCTACAATCGCTTTTACGTTTTTATGTTTTTTTATGACTGATAAATATTCATCAGCCTTGAAAGTGTAATATGTTTCTTTTGCAGCCGGCGGTACAATAGGAAAATGCTGTAAAATTATAATATTTTTATTTTTGTATAAATCCAAATTTGCATCAACCCAATTTATAACATTATCTTTATAATAACCAGTAGTGCTCGGAATAACGTCTTTTGCACCATCTGCGACTAAGAATACAAGTCCTTTTTTTTCTATTACGTAATTAGGCTCTTTGGGTTGATAATGTCCACCCTTTTTCTTTATTATTTTAGAAAAATCTTTTTTACTCATGTTTTTACGTTTATTAACGTCTTTGTCACCAATAACAATATAATAAGGTCTTTTTAATTTCTTAATTTGTTTTAAAAATGCTTTAAGCTGTTCTTGATCAGCCCTTACTATGCTATCTCCGGTGAAAACAACAAACTCAACATTCTTTTCAGAATTTATTTTCTCTATTACGCTTAATAATGTTTGATTTTCTGCATTTTTGTCGAATCTGACATCAGTAACTTGGATAAACCTAAAGTCTTTTGCTAAAACTTGAGTTATTAAAAGTGAATAAATAAATAGTAAACATAATACTTTTTTCATTTTTATACTCCTATAGTAGGATTTTATCATAAAATTAGTGAAATGTATTAAAAAATGAGTTATAATATACATGCAATGTATAAATCATAGGCAAATGAGTATGTCTTTTGATTTTTCTTCAAATATCAACCCACCAATGAAAGCACAGGCTGCCTATAAAGATGGAGGCGGAATGGGTGGCGGTGGTATGTATTTTAAGCAGGGCGGAAAACGCAAAGAACAGCCGGATGAAGATTTATTTGAGTACAAGGATGAAAAAGATCCAAATGAAATAGAATACTCTGAGGAGGAAGAAATTCCTGTTGATACGATGTTTAATAAATTTGTAAATTGGTTTAGGATAAAGAAAAAATAGAGTTGAATAATTGTAAAAATTTTTTTCAAATCTAGTGACAAATTTTTTTTATTCAGATATGATAAAAATGTAAAGGGAAATAAGGAGTTTGGCAAGTGACGAATAAGAAGATTGAGACGGTAATTCCTATACAGAGTACATTGTCCAGAGATGAAGATTCTTTTACCGCATTATCGACATCTGCTTTGCTTGCCAGAAGTGCAGTTCCTTATTCTCATCGACGCATTGCGGACAATTACGTTATTATTAAGCGAATTTATCGTTTTCAAGCTGTACAAACAAGAATTACAAACCAAGAAATTCAGTTGCTGAAAAAATACGATTTTAATACGTTAGAGTATTCTACAATAAAACAAGTTAATGAAGAATTATCATACTTAAAAAAATGGTCAACATCAGGTAATGAGCTTTTGAGAAAAGATGCCGACGCAATTCTTCAGATACGTTCTAAAGAACTCAAGTATATAATTGCCAGCAGATATTCTACTGTAACAAATGAAATATATAACGGTTACAAGGCTTTAGAAAAATACTTTGAAGAAATTACTAAGTTTTACTCTCCGATGGGTGTTTAATACTTCACCTTATTTTATTTCTTTTTCAATAATGTATCGTGGTCTGTTTTTAACCTCGTGGAATATTTGACCCACATATTCTCCGATTATACCGAGACAAAATAACTGCAACCCTCCAAAAAATGCTAAAAGTATTGCAAGAGTTGCGTAGCCGCTAGGAGCGTTATCAAATAATATTTTTTCCAAAACCACATCTACTGAAAATATTATACTTCCCAGTATTGTTAGTACACCAATAGCTGCAATAATTCTAAGCGGTACAATGCTAAAAGATGTTATACCGTTTAGAGCAAGGCTCATTAGTGAAAAGAAGTTATATTTTGAGCATCCTGCCATTCTTGGCTTAACATTAAAATTAACGTATGAAGTTTTTAAACCTATTTCGTGGAAAAATCCTCTTAAAAATAAGCCGCTTTCCGGATAATGAGAAAGAACTTCCAATCCCTTCCTGCTTACTAATCTAAAGTCAGAGTGGTTTTGAGGAATTTTTACTCCTAATATATTCATAACTTTATAAAATCCTATTGCGGTATATTTTTTAAAGAATGAATCTGTCTTTCTGTCATTTCTAATACCGGAAACAATTTCGGCTCCTTTATGAAATTCATCTATAAATGTTTCAATCGCATTTTCATCTTGCTGCAGGTCTGCATCAATCGAGACAACACAATCACAACCAATTTCTTTTGCTCCTGTTAAACCTGCAATAAGGGCTTTTTGGTTGCCGTAGTTTCTTATAAACTTGGTTCCCTTGATTTTTTCTCCGTATTTTTCACGAAACATTTCGATAATATTCCAAGTAGTATCTTTGGAACCATCATCAATAAGGTATATATAACTATTTTCGCTAATTTTATTTTTATTCACTAAATCATCAATTACATTAATTAGCGTATTAACTGTATCAGACAAAACCAGTTCTTCATTATAACATGGAATAATTATTGCGAGTCTTGTATCTCCTGCCATTGGTTTGCTCCTCTATAATTTAAATGCGTCTGCTATTGATTTATTGTAATCCGGTCTAAGAATGCCCTTTTCAGTAATAATTCCTGCTATTAATTCATGCGGTGTTACGTCAAATCCGGGATTTATTATATTTATTCCTTCTGCGCAAATTCTTTTACCGTTGATGTGCGTTACTTCTTCCCTGCTGCGCTCTTCAATAGGGATTTCTTTCCCTGATTTTATAGAAGTATCAATTGTAGAAAGAGGTGCTGCGATGTAAAACGGAATGTTGTGATATTTAGCAGCTATAGCGACAGTGTAGGTGCCAATTTTATTTGCAGTATCTCCGTTTGCTGCAATTCTGTCTGCTCCGACAACAACCATGTCAATCATTCCTTTATTCATAAAGTAAGAGCACATTCCGTCTGTAATTAATGTAACCGGAATTCCGTCCATAGCAAGTTCAAAAGTAGTAATTCTTGCTCCTTGTTGGCGAGGTCGTGTTTCGTCGGCAAAAACTTGAATAGTATTATCTTTTGCAAACGCAGAACGAACAACTCCTAATGCGGTTCCGTAACCAACAGTTGCCAGAGCTCCTGCGTTGCAGTGAGTTAAAATTGTGGCTCCTTTTGGAACTACTTCTGCACCATAATCACCGATTTTCTTATTAATTTCAATATCTTCATTTTCAAGTTTTATCCCGTTTTGTTTGAGTTCCTCTATAATTCCGTTTATACCTGAGGAGGAGTTTCTTATTATTTCTATTTGTTTTTCACATGCCCACATCAAGTTTACAGCAGTCGGGCGTGATGTTTTCATGTATTCAGCTTTTTGGATTAACCAATTTTTATATTCTTCAACATCAGCAAAATTTTTGTTTGCACCTTCCTGTGCATACAATACAATACCATGTGCTCCTGCGATTCCTATTGCCGGAGCCCCTCTAACTATCATATCTCTTATCGCATGAAACATTTCATCTCCGGTAGTTATGTTTACAAATTTGTATTCATAAGGTATAACTGTTTGGTCAACCATTTTAGAATAGTTATCCACCCATTCTATTGTTTTTATTTTTGATTTAAATTCCATTGTGCTCCTTCTTATACTCCTTGTAAGAGTATAAACTCTTATAAGAATATAAAAATAATTTAACTAACATACTTCTAATATTTCTATTGTATCAAAGGTAATTTTATATTACAAATATGTTTTTTTATTATTAATATTTCCCTTTTTCTTCTGATGTGATATTATTATGATATGACTAGAGTTCGGCGGGAAGAGGATAAAAAGAGTAAAAACACAATATTTTCTGATTGGCTAATGCGTTATCAGATAGTATTTTTGATTCTTTTAATGCTTTTTATAATATATCTTTTCTGTGTTCAAGTATTGGATATTAAGCACTTTAGAATAAAAGCAAAGAATCAACGCCGTTCAAGTGCATTTGTTCTTCGCGGAGATATATATGACAGGAATGGTTATAAACTTGCAACTGATACTGTTTATTATGATATTTTTGCAAGACGTGCCGACTATGTTCATGAGCCGGAAGAATTAGCAAAACTTTTAGCTCCGATTTTAAAATTATCTCAATATGATTTAACAGAGAAGTTAAGGCAGAATACGTCAATTGTGTCTTTAAAGAAAAATGTAGATAGGCATACAAGGGATCAAATTGCGAAACTCAACTTGAGAGAAATCCCTATGGATAAAAAGAGCATAAGAACATATCCGCAAGGTAAGCTTGCTGCTCATGTCCTTGGTTATTACAACTTTGATGCAGATGTTGCATCAGGTGTAGAATTAACCGCCGGAGACATGCTGGAAAGTGTATCAAATGCTCCAAGTTTTGAAATGACGCCAAAGGGAAAAGTAATATATAATATAACAACGGATCCTATTGTTGCGACAAAGCCCGTAAAAGGTAAAGATGTTACGCTTACTATTGATGCTCCCGTTCAACATGTATGCGAAAAAGCGTTAATGAAATCAATACAGAAATTTCATGCAGCAAGAGGTGCTGTTATTGTTATGAATCCGAAAAACGGAGAAATACTTGCTTATGCGGTTTATCCGGATTTTGACCCAAATAATTTTAAAAATGCAACAAGTTATCAAATAAAGAATTGGACTTTGACAGATGTATTTCCTCCGGGGTCAACTTTTAAAACAATAACCGTTGCATCTGCAATCGAATTAGGAAAAATAAATAAATATTCAAAAATAAATGATACCGGTAAAATAAAAATTGGTTGGTGGACAATTAAGAATTACGATTATGCACGACGTCCAAATCCAGGTATGATTGATTTGGTTTATTTATTTGAACATTCTTCAAATGTCGCTTCAGTTGTTGTTGCCCAAATGATGGGCAGGCATGAGTATTATAACATGCTTAAAAAATTTGGTTTCGGAGAAAAAACGGGTATTGATTTACCCGGAGAATCTGTCGGTTTATTAAAAAATCCGTCAAAGTGGGATGCTTCTGACCATGCTTCTATGGGTTATGGTTATGGATCATCAGTAACAGCTATTCAAATGGTTTCTGCAGTATCTGCTCTTGCAAATGGCGGTGTTAGAGTTACACCTCATGTAATCAAATATTCTCCGGAAGAAGAAGCAATAAAAGTTAAAAGAACAGAAGTTATGTCAGCGGAACACGCTAAGATAGTAACAGAGTTGTTAACAGAAAGTATCAACAGAGGTAAATCTCCAATAAAATCTGACAGTTACAACATTGCAGCTAAAACGGGGACATCTATTAAACCAAAGGAAAACGGAAGCGGTTATACAAACAAACTATACACTTCAATTGTAGGGTATATGCCATCTTCTAATCCACAAGTGTTAATATATGTTATTGTGGATTCTGCGCAAGGCGGAGAAATATGGGGAAATACAGTAGCTGCACCTATATTTAAAGAAATTTCAACTCAAATTGCAAGAATTTTGAATCTTGTACCGGATAAGGTTGCAAAACCAAAAATAAGCGAATAGAATAAATACGGGAGGTATTCATGAGGCTAAGAACGTTAATTGATAATTTAAATTATATAGAATTGGTTAATATAGATGGTTTTTCAACCGAAATTTTAGGAATTTCATACAATTCAAAAAAAACAGGGCAAGATGATTTATTCGTGTGTTTATCAGGAGAGCATGTTGATGGACATGAATATGCTGAAGAAGCTGTTTCTAACGGTGCTTGTATATGTGTTGTAGAAAGGCAGCTCAATCTTGATATCCCTCAAATTATTGTTAATGATACGAGTGAAGCTTTAGCTCAAATTTCAGCCATATTTTATGTTAATCCTTCCAATAAGTTAAATCTGATTGGTGTTACCGGAACTAACGGAAAAACAACCGTTACGCACTTGATACAGAAATTGTATGAAGCTAATAAGCAGAAGTGTGCTCTTATAGGAACGCTTGGGCATAAGTTTTTTTCAGCTGATACTTATCACGATGCAAAGCATACAACACCTCAAGCACCGGAATTACAAGCATTGTTAGAGGACGTATACAACAAAGGGATTTCAAATGTTGTTATGGAGGTTAGTTCACATGCATTGGCACAACACAGAGTGGACTATTGTGATTTTAATGGGGCTGTATTTACAAATCTTACGCAAGATCATCTGGATTTTCATATTACAATGAATAATTATTTTAATGCCAAAGCAAAATTGTTTGAAGACTTAATGTCTGATGACTTTGCTGTTATCAATATTGATGACGGTTATGCATCAAAACTTCTGGAAAGAATTTCTCCGAACGTAAAGGTGTTTACTTATGGTGTGAATATGCCGGCAGACATAAAAGCTGAAAATATCAGATTTGATAATAACGGTGCTGAATTTACTTGCTTTGTGCAAGACAAGAAATACGATATAAAACTGAAAATGAACGGAATGTTTTCTGTTTACAATGTTTTAGCAGCACTTGCAACTGCAGTTGCTTGCGGTTTTGATATGGAAACATCAATAAAGGCATTAGAGGAAACCAGCGGAGTTGCCGGAAGATTTGAGGTGGTTGTTCAAAAACCAACTGTAATCGTTGACTATGCACATACTCCTGATGGATTGGAAAATGTTTTGAAAGCCGCACGAGAAATTACTCCAAAAGATGCAAATCTTCTTTGCGTATTTGGATGCGGTGGAGACAGAGATGCTACGAAACGACCAAAGATGGGTGCAATAGCGGAATCGCTTGCTGACAAAGTGATTGTTACAAGCGATAATCCTCGTTCTGAAGATCCGCAGCAAATTATTACAGATATTTTAGCCGGTTTAAAAAGTGTTAATAATGTCATTGTTGAGCCTGATCGAGAACTTGCAATAAAAGAAGCTCAGAAATTAGCAAATGAAAAAGATGTTGTAGTTGTTGCAGGAAAGGGGCATGAGGACTATCAAATTTTGGCAAATGAAGTTATACATTTTGATGATAGAGAAAAAGTGCGAGAGATTTTCGGATGAAGATTATGAATACTCCTTTAATTATTGAACAGCATATACATGGCGCATATGGAGTCAATTTTAATAATTGCAAGTCGAACGATATTATATTTTTATCTAAAAAGTTTGAAAATATTGGTATTGGCGGTTTTTTCCCTACATTAGTTACAGATTCTATTGCCAATATAAAAAGACAAATTGTCGAAATCAAAAAAGCTGCTCAGGAGTGTAAATCAATTTTGGGTATTCATTTGGAAGGAATTTTTATTAATCCGGAAAAAAGGGGAATACATAATCCGGAACATTTTTTGGAAGCAACAATAGATAATTTTAAAAAACTGGAAGATGAATTCATAAAGATTGTAACTTTGGCGCCGGAACTTGATAAAGGATTAATTGATTATTTGAAAAGTAAGAAAATAAAAGTTCAGGCGGGACACTGTACAGGATGGAGTGATAAAGCGGATGGAGTTACTCATACTTTTAATGCAATGTCAGGAGTCAATCATAAACAAGTTTCAACGGCAGCAAAAGCTTTAACATCAGATAATGTTTATACAGAAATTATCGGAGACGGTGTGCATGTTAATGACGATTGTTTAAAACTTTTACTAAAATCTAAGCCGGAAGATAAAGTTATACTTGTAAGTGATGCTCTTCCTATAACATACAGTGACAAAAAAGAAGATATTTTTGCTGATTCGATTATTAGCTATGACGGTAAGAAAGCCACATCAGCCAGTGGAACATTGGCTGGCAGCACAAAATTGCTGCCGGAAATAATAAAAATCTTAGGTAAAAAAGGATTTTTTAATCCGAAGTTTATAGAAAACTCATATAAATATCACAATATTCAACCAAAAGGTCAAATTGTTTGGGACGAAGAATTTAATATTAAGGAAATAGATTTACAAAAACCTTGATTGTATGCAGTTAAAATATTATTATTCTCTTTTGCATAAAACCGTTATTTGTGTTATACTTATTGGTACAAAAGGGGAACTATGATTAATACTGAGGTAAAGAAATCTATAAGAGTGGCTTTTGGTGACGAGTTAGCGGAATTAGGTAAATCTAATCCAAACATTGTTGCATTAGATGCTGATTTGTCAGGTTCTACAAAAACATCAACATTTGCAAAAGAGTTTCCGGAACGTTTTTTTGACGTTGGTATTGCAGAACAAAATTTAATTACGACAGCCCTGGGGTTATCTCTTACCGGAAAAATTCCTTTTGCGGCTACGTTTGCTGTGTTTGCTACAGGGCGGACTTATGATCAAATAAGAAATTCTATTTGTTATCAAAAAGCAAATGTTAAAATAGTCGGTGCGCATGGAGGAATAACTGTTGGTGAAGACGGTGCAAGCCATCAGTCATTGGAAGATATTTCTTTAATGAGGGGATTGCCCAATATGGTTGTAATTGCTCCGGCTGATTATGAACAAATGAGGCAGGCAGTCAGATTTGCTGCCAGTTATTATGGTCCGGTGTATATTCGTTCTTCAAGAATTGATGTTCCTTGTGTTTATGCTGAAAATTATCAATTTGATATAAATAAAGCTGTAAAATTGACAGAAGGTAGTGATTTGACAGTAGTTGCTACGGGAGACATTTTATCAGAAGTGATTTTAGCAGTTAATATATTAGCTAAAAAAGGCATTCAAGCAGAATTAATAAACATGCCTGTGATTAAACCGCTTGATTCAAAAACTCTTATAGAAAGTGCAAATAAAACAGGTCGGGTTGTAACGGTAGAAAACCATTCAATCATAGGAGGTTTGGGCTCGGCGGTTTGTGAATGTTTATCTGAAAATTTACCGATCAAAGTTACGCGTTTCGGTATAAATGATGTTTTTGGACAAAGCGGAACTCCAAAAGAATTATTGAAATATTATGAATTAGATGCAGAAAGTATTGCAAATAGGATAATAAATTTAAAATGATACAATTAAGATCAGTTACAAAAAAATACAAAAATAATTATGCTTTAAAAAATATAAACTTAGATATTTTATCAGGGGAGTTTGTATTTATTACCGGTGCTTCCGGTGCAGGAAAATCAACATTGATGAAAATGCTGTATAAAGAAGAAACTCCGACTACAGGTACAGTTTTAATCGGGGGAATTAATATTGCAAACCTTCCGCCAGAAAAAGTTCCGAACCTCAGAAGATGTATGGGAATTGT
>CADBPN010000147.1 GCA_902796585.1 uncultured bacterium | reverse complement strand
TGCAGGCACAGTGACATCATAATTCAAATATTTTCCTAAGAATGATAGTTTTATCGTTGCGCCGTTTGCATTCGGAATCGGTTTTGTAAGGACACCATTATTAATAAAAACATTTCCATAAATAGATGGTTCAAGAATATCACCTTTAATTGTGAAATTTCCGAGAGTATCACCGTAAAACTTATATTTTTTCAGCTTATAAGCGTCTATATCTTCTGTTTTAAACGGCGGAAGCAAGCTTATAATGCTTTCTACTTTAGACTTATTCAACCTTATGTTTAAATCCAATAGAGAAATAGATTTATCTATGTAATTAGAAATTGTTCCGCTGACATTTGCGCTTATATTTTCTCCTGAAATATCGGAATTAATTATATTAATGGTTTTTCTTGTTATGTTGAAATCCGATTTAACCGTTAAGTTTTTAGGGAAAATCATAGATTTTGCATCATCTTCCATAATAATGGCGCAATCTTTTAATGATGCTGTTAAATGATTTTTATCAACTTCTATATTGACAATTCCTTGCAAATCTTTTAAATCACTTGGCAAATAATGCTTTAAATATTCTCTTAACGGAGCAATATCAACATTTCTAACATTTGCGTTTATAATACTTTTGTTTACATCATTATTTTTAGGAAGATATAATTTTGCGGTTATGTCGGATTCCTGATTATTTAAAGAAATTTTGCTGTTAACATTTAATTTTATATACCTTCCGTTTTTGCGGTAATAAATATCACCGCCTTCGTAGACAGCTATTCCGTTAACGTCCGGAGTTTTAATTTTTGTTTTGAATTTATTGCAAACAAAACTGTCAAGAAAAACTCTGCTTTTTGAAAAATTATTAAAAAAGTCTTTTTCTAAAACAATATTTTCTTTTATTACGGCTTCCGCTTCTATATCATTAACAAAAATTTTATTTATATGCACTTTTCCGGCAAGGAGTGGAAATAATCTCACTGTGACGGAAGGATTATCCAAAAACATATAGTCATTTGAATTATGTGTTTTTATTTTTAAACTTTTTGCTTTTATTGTTGCAATCGGAATTATATTTAGTCTCAGCCGAGGTTTTTCTACAATTACATCGTAATTGGAATTAAAAGAAATATTTTCGCACACGACAGGTAATGCTTTTGAAAAGATAAACGGAATTCCCCCTAACCAAAAAGCACAAATACCCAAAATTATTGTACAAATTTTCGTGTTTTTATTCATTTTACAAATATTATAATATCAATAATTAATCAAAATGTATAGTATCGGATTGAATATAGCTTGAAAAATATTCATCTGTTCAATTGAGCAATATACAAAAATTTGTTTGGATAAAAAATAAATGTATGAACACAGTAAATAAATTATTAAAAGCATTAAATGAAACAATAACACTTGAACCTGATTCTTGGACAATTTCTCATCAAACAGTTTCCGGCATGAGAAAATGGGTATCAAATATTGTGCCGGCGGAACTTCTGATGAGAAGCGTGAAAGATTCGGTTAATTCTTTGATGACACTTAATCAAGACGGAAACTTCTATGTAAAATTTCCCGATGAAATATTATCTCCGGATTATGGTGATAATTGGGGAGTTACCGCAAATTATATAGAAATCAATAATCGTGCGATAGCAGAGATGGAAGGAAATCTTTGCCGGAAAGGAATAATGAGTTCTATAAAACTTTTGCCGGCAATTCCTCCCAGTGCCAAAAGCTGGGCTAATTGCATTATTTTATCGCAAATTTTTCCGAATATATATGGTGATGGTTATAATAAACCTGCAGAAGAAGAAAATTCAATATATGGTATAAAATTAAATGCAGGATTCAGTCAAAATATTATTGATAATGACATAGCAGAGCAAATTTCTCCGCTTGAACAATTTAAGGCATTTAACGATCTTGCGAAATTTCATGGAATAAAAACCGGATTCAGGACGGTTATTTCCGCAGACCAAATTAAAGTTGTACAAAAAGACGGAAGTGATATAACTTTTGATTGGAACAATGAAGAACATTTTTTACTCTTCCTGAATTCTCATATTGAACTTATTAATGCGGGGTTTGAGGCTATCTTTATAGATTCGGCAAAGCACATAGGCGGATATGATATGGAAAATTACACAGGAGTCGGAGCTTTGCCAAGTTATGAACAAATGCAATATATAATTCATGAAATCAGAAGCAGAAGCGGTAAAACTCACCTGAGCTTTGTCGGAGAAAAAAGTACCGGAGACTATGCGAGATATGAAAATTTGGGACTTTCAACCGGTACGGGATTTATTGATCCCGATGATTTTAATACGGTAAAAAGTAAAGCCATTGATCATAAATACTCAAAAAACTATGCTCCGGGAGTTGAAGTTTCAAACGATAACGATACCGGCGGAAGAAGTTATGAACAACGACTCCACAGAATTCATAATTCTATTTTTGCGTACGAGTATCCCAGTGATAAACTTGCAAGTTTTATGCAAATGGAAGATTTGTTTCCTCTTAGATATGATACTAATACTCATCATCTGATGATGTCTAATCCTTCCTATTCAACAGACGGAACACCTTTAAGCCATTGGATAAATTTGTTTGCTCATCAAGACGGCAGAGAATATAACAGAAAAGTTGGTGAATTGTTCAAGCATACGCTGAATTTATAACCGATAAATTTATTTCCGTAACTAATTATTAAGTAAAAATCTATAAATATTTGACTAAAAAACATGTTTTGTATAGCATGGAACTACTATAAGTATAATTAGCTGAAAAGGAAATAGAAAAATGAAACGTACACTAGAAGGAACAAAATTAAAAAGACAACACGTAAGCGGATTTAGAGCAAGAATGGCTACTCCCGGCGGACAAGAAGTATTAAACAGACGCCGCGCAAAAGGTCGTCATCAAATTGCAATATCAGGAAGCGAACGCGCGTAGTCTGAGATAAAATAAGATTTTATTAAGGCGGCAAAGCTATGCTTCGCCGCCTTACTGCACTGTTTTTAATTTTGTAGTACAATGATTTTGAAACTAAAGGAATTATTTATATGGCGATGATTAAAGTACAAAAAGGAACAAAAGATATATTGCCAAACGAAATTAATGTTTGGCATTTTATGGAAAAGAAAGCTAATGAAATTTTTAATAAATACGGTGCTAAAGAAATAAGAACCCCCATTTTTGAAGCAACAGAACTTTTTGCAAGAGGAGTCGGAGATACAACTGATATAGTTAACAAAGAAATGTACACTTTTGAAAAAAGTGAACGCTCTTTGACTCTTCGCCCTGAAAATACAGCAGGAGTTGTACGTTCTTTCATAGAAAACGGTATGCACAGACTTTCTGCACCGGTAAAATTGTGGTATAAAGGCCCTATGTTCAGGTATGAACGCCCTCAAGCCGGCAGACAAAGACAATTTCATCAAGTCGGGGTTGAGGTTTTCGGAATAAAGCAGCCAACGGCTGATGCGGAAGTTATTTTGATGGCGGTTAATTATTTAAAATCACTCGGTTTAAATGATTTGACGGTAGAAATAAATTCACTCGGCTGTCCGACTTGCAGAGAAAATTTCAAAAATAAATTAAAAGAAGTTATTAAGCCGTATTTAAGCCAGCTTTGTGAAGATTGTCAAACAAGATACGAGAAAAATCCGCTAAGACTTTTGGACTGCAAAGTTCCCGAGTGTCAGGAAATTTTCTCAAAACCGGAAATTCAAGCGGTTATTCAAGGTGATTTTATTTGTGAAGAATGTGCTGAACATTTTGAAGAATTAAAAAATTATCTGGATATTTTAGGAATAAAATACGAAAGAAACAAACTTCTTGTAAGAGGTTTAGATTACTATAACAGAACGGTTTTTGAAATAAAGTCAAACAATCTTGGCTCTCAAAATGCAGTATGCGGCGGAGGAAGATATGATTCTCTTGTCAGAAATCTTGGCGGAGAAGATACTCCGGCGATAGGCTTTGCGATGGGCATGGAAAGACTTGCATCATTGATAGATGTATCAAATATTCCGGAAGAAAAAACAACTGCTTTTGTTGTTTCCAATAATACAATTGAAGCGGTAAAACTTACTGAAGAACTTCGTGCTGAAGGTATTTCAACAGAATTTGATTTAACAAATAAGAAATTTGTAAAACAATTGGAAAAAGCATCAAAAGTAGCGAATTTTGCAGTAATTCTGGGAGAAGATGAAATTGCATCAAATTCTGTTACGGTTAAAAATTTGTTAACGTCTGAACAAAAAACCGTTAAAAGAGGCAATTTAACAGAAAATTTAAAATAAAAATACATTCCAATCGCTATTTTTTACCCTTCTGCAAGGACAATTGTGAAATCACTGCCGACTGAGAAATTTTCTGTCGGGTCATAAATGAATTGCATTTTGTTAACGGCAGGTATTTTCTTTTGTATCCAGTTATAAAAATCCATAGATACATCATTTTTATTAGCAACAAATTTTGAATGAGAAAGATGTGTGATTTTTAGCATGTGAACTTCAAACCCAAGCTCTTTTAATTGAGTCTCTATAGCTTGTGCTTCTGTCTCTTTTAGCGGGGAGTACATTATACCTGCTCTGAATTTTGTAACATCGGCCTCTATTTTATCTCTATAAATCATTCTGTCGATTACTTCTTGGGTTTTCTGAGGATCCAGAATCCAATAACTTATATATCCTTTTTGGTTTGGTGCTCCTGGAAGTGTTGCAATTTCTATTTTATTTTCATCAACACTTCTTGCAAATGTTGCATACTGAGAAAGCTCATAAAGATTCATATCTGTTTTAACATAAGTATGACAGATATTTAGGATATCAGGTAATTTTGCAAGAATTTGCGGGGAATGAAGTTTTTCAAAAACGCTCTTTAAGAACCATTGTTGGCGCTGAGTTCTGCCGATATCGCCAAGTCCGTCTTTTCTGTATCTTAAATATCCAACGGCTTGCTTACCGTTAAGAACAGTATTCCCCTTTTTCAAATCTATATGTAAGTGCCCTGCCCAATCGTGGTATCTCATCGGTTTTTCGACATAAATAGGAATACCGCCAAGGGCATCAACAATTTTTTCTACGGCTTCATCATGCACAATGATATATTTGTCAATTTTTATTCCGAAAGTTTCTTTCAATGTTTTCTTTACAAGATTAACTCCGCCGAGAGCGTGTGCCGAGTTTATTTTTTGGATTCCTTTGTTATCAGGAAGATAAACTTTGCTGTCACGAGGAATGGAGATTGCTTTTATGGTATGTGTTCTTGGGTCAATATTTACAACCATAATTGTATCAGAACGTGTTCCTTCCCATAAATCTGCGCCTTCACCGTTGGAATCTACACCTAACAGCAAAATATTCTGTCTTCTCGGTGAAAATGGGACTTGAAAATCATTCTGTCTTCTTTTTGATTTAAAAATGCCGCTTAAATCGGGATTCGATGCGGTAATTTTATTGAGAAAATAGCTGTTTTCGAAAATAGTTACGCAAACAACAACTGCACACAGAAGAGCTAAAACCAGTGTAAATAAAAGTTTTGCGAAATTTGAACTTCCTTCTCTTTCTTTTCTTATTTGTTTTAAAAATTCTCTGTATTCTTCTTGTTGATTACTATTTACAATTTTCATAAGTTTTCTCTCTAACAATAATAAGATTATATTTTAAGCATAGCTTAAAATCAATTTTATTATTTAAAATAATCTTTCAACAGCTTGATATTTTCCTGTCCTTTTTCGACGGTTGCAATAACTTTGATTCCGGTTAAGTATTCAACTTGTTTTAAGTTATCCTGATGCATGAAACTATCCGGATTGAAATTATTAAAAATAATTCCTTCAATTTTTATATTATTATGTTTTGCATATTCTACCGTCAGTAAAACTGAATTAATTGTTCCTAAACCGGCATCGGCTACAATTATTATTCCGGTGTCAAGTTCTTTAATTAAATCTTTTAATAAATATTTTTCTCCGTTTTCAAGTCTTAGCGGACAAGTTATGCCGCCGGCTCCTTCTATTAAAAGATAGTCATATTTATTTGTTTTTTCTGTGTATAGTTGTTTTATTTTATCAATGTCAATTATATTGCCGGCTCTTACGGATGCTAAGTGCGGAGAAACGGCTTCTTCCCACCAGAAAGCAACGCAGTCATCTGCCGTTGCGGGTATTTTTGCGGTGTTTACGACGTAGTTGCAATCACTTTCAACTAATTTACCTTCTTTTTGAACAACTCCGCTCAATACAGGTTTAAAATAACCGCAATTCAATCCTGCTTCCCGCATTTTTTTTATGATTAAAGCAGAAACATAAGTTTTTCCTATATCAGTTCCTGTGGCAGTAATAAATACATTTTTTGACATAATACCCTCCTTAAAAATTAACCAAATTATGTCTGAAATAGCATCTTTTATTATAGAACTAATATAAAAACAAATAAATTAGACATTTCCGGTTGAGCTGTTTCGGTCATCTTCAAGTTGTTTTAGTTGACGGGCATCAACTTTTTCATCAGATGCGACGTATGTGTTAATTCTATTTTCCTCGATTTCTACGTTTACGTCTGCATCAACCATTTCGATTTCTTCTTTTTTGAATTCTTTAATTTTTCCGTCTTCAAATTTTACGGCAACCGAATTGTTAAGGAACTGAATGAAACAAACTTTGCCGAGTCCGGCAGGTGTCATTACTGTTGAACCGACCGGAGGCATTCCTTTTGCGGCTTCAATGTAATTTGAGTATTCGTAAGTCAGACAACAAAGCAGTCTTCCGCAAGTACCTGAAATTTTAGACGGTGTAATAGGCATACCTTGGTCTTTTGCTAATTTAACATTAATAGACTCAAATTTTCTCAGGTATGAAGAACAGCAGAATGGTTTTCCGCAAATTCCGGTACCGTCCATAATGGAAGATTCATCTCTGACACCGATATGGCGCAAATCGATTCTCATTCGTTTAAAAACTTGGGTTAAATCTTTTAATAATTCTCTAAAATCAACTCTCTCGGGAGCTGTATAATAAAATGAAATTTTGCGTTTATCAAAGGTTATGCGGCACTGAACAAGGTTCATAACCAAGTTGTGTTTTTTGATAAGTTCCTTACATTTAAAGAAAGATGTCACTTCTTCTTTTTTTAAATCTTCATAAATCATCATATCTTCTTGAGTCATAACTCGAAGAAATTCAAATGCTTCAGGAGTTTTTGTTGATTTCTGGAATAATTTTGCAACCTCATTATTGACAAGAAAAGCTTTTAATACTTCTTCGCCTTTTTCAGTCCGTACAAGTATCAATTTACCGTCCAGGTCTTCATTGTCCCAGCCTTCTTTCTGTGATTTCAAAGGAACAAATGTATTTTTCAAATATTTAACGGCATACTTTATCATAACATTCTTCCTTCTTCAATTTCCTGTTCATAAGTTTTGAAAGTACTTGTTCCGGTGTAATATCGGTATATACAGCTTCATAAATAGCGCTTGATACAGGTACTTCCAAGTCTAATTTCTTAGCCAAATCGCAAACAGCTTTTGAAGTTTTTACACCTTCGGCAACCGAGCCAAGTTCTCTTAATATATCATCAATTTTTTTACCTTTTCCCAATAATGAACCTACAGTATAATTCCTTGAGAAAGGACTTGAACACGTTGCGATTAAATCACCCATTCCTGAAAGACCGTACAATGTAGACGGATTTGCTCCGAGTTTGACGGATAACCTTACGATTTCAGCCATTCCTCTTGTTAAAAGAGTTCCCATGCAATTGTCACCTAATTCCATTGAATGTGCAAATCCGGAAGCTATAGCTATAACGTTCTTCAAACTTCCGCCCAATTCTACTCCGATTACATCGGTATTTGTGTATAATCTGAATCTGTTCGGCACGTTCATTGTTCTTTGTACAAATTCGGCTGTGTCAATGTCTTCGCATGCAACACAAGCTGCGGTGGGTTTGCCGTTTAAAACTTCTTTTGCCAGAGTAGGGCCTGATAAAATAACTACTTTTTGCAATGGCAGAACATCTCTTATAACTTCCGACATTCTCATCAAGGTATTTAATTCCAGTCCTTTAGATGCATTTACAAGAGGAGTGGAAGATTTTATTCCGGCTTCTTTCAGTTGTTCGCAAACGCTTCTGACACCGCCGGTTGCAACTACAGACAAAATTATATCTGTATTCTTTATTGCTTCTTTCAAATCAGCAGTAAATTCAACCTTTTTATCTAACTGTACTTCAAGAGGTTTAGAACAATGTTTATTAACAACTAAATCTTCGTTTAAATCACACTCTCTGCCCCAAATGGTTATTTCATCGAAGTTCTCGTTCATCAACCAAGCTAATGTTAATCCCCAGCATCCCGGACCAAGTACAGTTAATTTCATAAATATCCCTCCTGCTCCAGAACATTATACTATAAAATTAAAAAAGAGAGAACCATGATTATGATTCTCTCCGAATTATTATACAAGTCCTTCTTTAAGAGCTTTTACCGCTGCTTGCGTCCTGTCATCAACAACAAGCTTTTGTATTATATTACAGACGTGTGCTTTTGCTGTATGTTCGCTTATCGTAAGTGTTTGTGCGATTTGACTGTTTGATTGTCCGTCAACAACAAGTTTTAGAACTTCATATTCTCTCTGTGTAAGGTTAGAATGATTTTGTTTAAAAGCAGAACGTGAAATTTGTCTTGAAGGAATCATTCCGTTATTCTTGTCTCTGATAAACGGAACTACTTTGGGATCAATCCACATTGCGCCTTCATAAACCATTTTTATAACGCTCATTAAAAATTCGGTATTTATATCTTTTATTATGTATGCGTTAGCACCTGCTGCAAGAGAAGCGTTTAAGTCATTTTCATTTACGTGAGACGTCAAGATTATAACTTTTGTGTGAGTATTATTTTCTAATATCTGTTTAGTAGCTTCTACTCCGGAAATATCAGGCAAACCGATATCCATTAATACAATATCCGGTTTAATAAGTCTGGCTTTTTCTACAGCTTCTTTACCGGAAACAGCTTCTCCGATTATTTCCATTTCAGGATAGTCGTCAAATAAAGATTTTATACCAATACGCATTAATTTTTGGTCTTCTGTCAGTAATATTTTTATTGTCATAAAACCTCCTTATATTAAGAAACATTTGTCCAAACTAATATTAAATTTAATCTTAAAGAACTTAAATCCCGAATTATTTAAAATATAAGGTATTTTTTATTGTTTTAAATTCATAAATATCTTTTTAAAATTTATATTAAATACCGAATTATACAATTTTTACAGAAATTATTAGCTTGTGATATAATCAAAGACAGGGATATTAAAATGAAACTGATTGCAGGACTCGGAAATATTGGAAATAAATATACTTTTACAAGACATAATGCCGGATTTATGCTTGTAGACAGTATTGCAATAAATGCCGGTTTGAATTTTAAAGAAAATCCGCGCTTAAAATGTTTTATGACAAAATTTATTTCAGGCGGAGAAGAATACATGCTTATCAAGCCAACCACGTTTATGAATCTTTCAGGAGAAGCCGTAAGAGCGGTTATGGATTACTACAAAATAAGCGTGAATGATGTTTTGATTGTTTTTGACGATATATCCTTAGATATAGGTAAAATCCGTTTTCGTCCGAATGGTTCTGATGGCGGACATAACGGTATAAAGTCCGTAATACAGCATTTAGGGACAAAAGATGTTCCGAGACTTAAGATAGGAATAGGGCCGCAGCCGAATATTCCGTCTGAAGTTTATGTATTACAGAATTTTACAAAAGAAGAATTGGAAAAATTAAAAGAAACTATGGCAATTGCAAAAGACGGAATAGCTTGCTATTTTACTGAAGGAATGCAAATTGCGCAAAATAAATATAACTAGGAGAATAAAATGAGTATTGCAGAACAACTTGAAGAAGAAGAAAAATATGAAGAAGCTTATGCGGAATATAAAAAAATGCTTGCAAATAAAAGTGATGATGTTGAAGTTTTAACACGTCTTGCCCATCTTGCTCTTATTCTCAATAATAAGCCGGAAGCAAAACTTTATTACGGGAAAATATTGGAAGTTGATCCGTCAAATATTATGGCGCACGAACAACTTATGGATATTTTTATAGATGAAGATAAGTTTAAATATTACTTTCTAAGAGGTAACATGCACGCTCTTTTGCAGCAGATAAGTTATGCTAAAAGCGATTATAAAAAGGCAATATCTCATGCAAAAGATACTCATGAAGCTCTTCCTGCGAGATATTTGCTTGCCGGAATATGCGAACAACAAGAAAAATATCAGGAAGCAATTGATGAATATTTAAGAATAGCAGATGATGATACGGAAAATCATGCCGTATTTTTAAAGCTTGCCGAATTATATGAAAAAACAGAAGGCATAATATCTTCTATTCAAACGTTAGAAAGAGCGAAACATGATTTTGGTATAAACAAGTATGATGAAGTTTTGGCGGGATATTACATAAGAAATTCTCAACCGCAGAAAGCTCTTGAAATTACTCAAAATCCTTTGACAAAAGCAAGGGCATTATTTGATTTGGAGAAAAATGATGAAGGTTATGACGTTTTAATGAGCATAAAAGATTCTCAACAAAATAATAAACTCTTTCATTCCCTGCTTGCGCAGTACTATTTCCAAAAAGATATGTATAATGAAGCTTTTGAAGAGATTGATAAATATGCGAAAATTGAACCTAATTCAGCTTTGATTTATCAAATGCGAGCGCTTATATATGAAAAACAAAATGATTCATTCAATGAGCATTTGAACTGGGGAAAATATAATATTGTGCGCGGGGATAAAGATGTTGCGTTGAATGAATACATGACTGCGTACAGATACAAAAATAATGATGCAGACCTTGTTGAAACAATTGCCGTATTGTTAGAATCAACCGGTGATAAAACAAAAGCAAGCGAGTTTTATGAAAAACTTGTAGATTTAGATAATAAAAATACAAATGCTTTGCAAAAACTTGTTGAATTCAGAGATTCTATAGGTGATACACATGGTGCTATAGAATACATTGAACAGCTTAAAGCAGTTGACCCGAGAAACCAATACGTTGCTGATAACTATGAAAGAATTGTTAACGGTTCCGGCATGGCAGGCGGAGAAGGCTTGTTAGGCTTAATCAAGAGCATTTTCGGAAGCAGAATGCGATAATTTTTTTTACACAACCAGCTTTGCCCTATAACTCATTTCCCAGCCACTCTGCAACCCTGTCAGCTATTGTATCAAAACCGTACTCAGTTCCTAAATCTTTTGGTTCTATATTTTTAGAATAGTAAAGAACCGGAACTTGTTCTCTTGTGTGGTCTGTTCCAGGAACAGTCGGATCGCACCCATGGTCTGCCGTTATAACAAGTAAATCATCTTCTCCGATAAGAGGAAGTATTTTTTCTAAATAATCATCTATTTCTTCAATTGCATTACCGTAGCCTTTTGCGTCGTTTCTGTGTCCGAAAAGCATATCTGTATCAACAAGGTTTGTAAATATAATTTCTCTTGAGTTATCAGTAATACTTACATTCTGATATTTTATCGAATCTAAATCTAAAGTTCCGTCAAGAGCTTTTATAGTAAGTTCAAGTCCTTCTTTGTTAGAACCTGTATGTATAGCGTGCGTTATGCCGGATTTAGAAAATATGTCTTCAATTTTTCCGATGCCAATAACTTTTGCTCCTGCATCTTTAAATCGGTTAAGAACAGTTTTTTTAGGCGGTGCCATAGAATAATCTCTTCGGTCTTTAGATATTCTTGTCGGCTTTCCGTCAATAATTTTGTATGGTCTTGCGATTACTCTTGCTACGTTGTAATTTCCTTCATCTAAGATTTTGCGCGCTGTTTTGCACCATTTATACAGAGTTTCCAAGGGAATCATGTCTGTATCAAGTGCAATTTGGAATACGCTGTCTGCAGATGTATATACAATCGGGAATTTAGTCTTATGGTGTTCTTCATTTAATTGTTCAATTATTGCCGTACCGCTTGCCGGTATATTTGCTAAAACTCCGCCGCAATCAGTTTCAGAGATAAATTTATCAATAAGTTCTTTCGGAAATCCTTGCGGGAAAGTTGCAAAAGGTTTTTCCGAAATAAGTCCTGCAATTTCCCAGTGGCCGGTTGTTGTATCTTTTCCTTTTGACTTTTCTCTTAGAATTCCGTATTGAGCTATCGGAGTTGTCGTCTTATTAATTCCTTCGTATTCTCCGAGATTACCGAGTCCCATAGCTTCAAGAACCGGAACATCAAGTCCGTTATTAAAATGACAGACATTTTTTAAAGTATTACATTCGGCAATATCTCCAAAATCTGCGTGGTCAGGCATTGCACCGCACCCCATAGAATCAATAACAACAATAATCGCGCGTTTTTTATTTCCCATAACTCATCTCTCCCATATTCTGACTTAATTTTATCACAACACAATAATCTTCGCTATAATAATAACACATATCAAACTAAAAAGCAGTTTGTGAAAATTTAGCGGCAACAAAACCTATTCATCAATTAGTTTAAAATCTTCACCAAGTTCTTTTTCAAGTAATAATGACAAATCTGAAAATTTTATCCCCATTGATTCTGCAATTTTCCAAACAGTTATCAGTTTGCAATCAACTTCTCCGTTTTGAATTCTTGATATATTTCCGTTGCCAATATCATATTCATTAGCAAGTTTGTTGCCGGATAATCCTGTTTTATCAATTCGCAATTGTTTAACTACTTTTCCTAATATTTTGCGAAAATATAAAGTTTTGTCAGATTTTCGTTGCATATATGTATAATATGTCATATAATAATTAAGAGTTATCCATAAATGGATAAGAAAGGGGCTAATATGACAGATTCTGACAAAATGCTTGAACACATAAAAAAAGAATTAGACTCTATGTCTGAGGAATTGTGCAATGTACATAAATTATCTTCTATTTTGTATGCATATTGCAAATCTCGCAGTGAAGATGATTCTTTATACGAGGTATCTTATATAGCAGAATTAATAGAGAAAAAATTGAGCAAATTAGGGTACGATTTCTATGATGTTGTAAATTTTGACAAGGAACCTCAAACAATGGAAGAAGCCTTATCTGAACTGCATAAATTACACAGTGAAAACAAAATCGTGTTTACTGAATAGAAAACGACTAAATTACTTAATAATACCGAAGCCGAGTAAAAATACACATACAACAAATATTAAAGCAACAATACCCGTTAACTTATTCAAGCCTTTTTCTGCGCTTTTTTGTGATGTAAATATTTGAGCTGCACTTCCAATCCCTGCGATGCCGTCACCTTTTGGTGAATGCATTAACACAAGAACGATAACCAATAATGCTGATAATACCATTAAAATCCAGGCTAGTTTTAACATTTTGTCTCCTTTTTAATAAAGTGCGCACGTTTTGAATTTAATTTTATGTTATCAAAAGTGTACAACCTTGCCGGTCTTTTGGAAGAAGATTTAGAGAATTCATTAAGTTCTCTGAGACCGTCTGTAGTAATAACTTTTTTTCTGAAGTTTCTTTTATCTAACTTCTTTTGCATAATCATTTCATACGCTTTTTGCATTTCGGTAAGTGTAAACTTTTGGTTTAAAAGTTGATATGCAACCGGACACATTTCAAGTCTTTCTCTTGTACGTTTAAGAGAGTATTCAATAATTTCCTTGTGGTCGAACGCTAGCGGAGGTAAATCGAACACTTTATGCCATGCTAAATCCGGTGTCTGAACAACTTCAACATCTTCCGCTCTTATTAAGGCGAAATATGCACAAGTGATAACTCTTGAAACAGGGTGTCTAAGAGGGTCGCCAAATGTATACAATTGTTCAAGATAAATGTTATCAACATCAGTTCTTTCTTTTAAGACTCTCATTGCTGCTTCGTCAAGATTTTCCGACATTCTTACATAACCGCCGGGGATTGCCCATTTATCTTTAAAAGGTTCGTTATTTCTTTTAACTAAAAGAACTTGCAGAGCATTATCAATGATAGTCAGAATAACTATGTCAACTGTAATCTCATGTGTTTTAACTTCATTAAACATTTGTACTGTATCCTCTTAACACGATTGTACAATAAACTTAGAAAAATTGTAACAAAAAAAAGTGTAATTTGTTACAATAATTATTAATTCAACATCCTAAAAATTAGCCTGCCCTCCTGACCTCTTGTCCTCCCGCCATCCCACAAAACTGCTGGTGGGTAGTTAATTGGAGGGTAAGAGGATAGGAAGGTAGGAAATGAACCAAAAGAAGAAAGGAAACACCGGATTAAAAAATAACCGCATCAGCCTTACGGCTGAAAATTGTATGGCTGTTGCTGGCAAAGCCTGCTCTCTTACGGAATCTAGCGGGGGTAAAATAAAACAATATTCAAGTTAAATGTGAACTTATTCCCCTGACGATTCCGGCGAGGAACTCGTTTTGTTAAACATACAAGTCTTGCAACGCGAACGTTAACGGCAAGTGGGAACAATAGGAAAACAAATATTAAAATACATAAAGTGTTTAGTGAGCGAAATAGATTCGGCTTCAGCCGAACCGGTTATTTAATCAAAATGCCCGTTAGGGCATAGTGGTTGTTTTTTAATCGCGTGTTTCTC
>CADBPN010000146.1 GCA_902796585.1 uncultured bacterium | reverse complement strand
TGATAACAAGAGAAGTGCGGGAATGGTCGGATAAAGTTCAGCGAGGAGAATATTCTTATTCTGATGCAATGGAAGAATTAAGCAGATTTGGACGATATCTTACATTAGAAGAATTAAAATTACTCAAACGTAAATTAGAAACAAGTTATAAAAAGTAAAGATAGTTTTATTTAAATAAATTTTAAAATCCTACATTTAAATGATGGTTTGTCATAAAACATGCGTTAAAGTAATAGAGGTACATTATACGTACTGATTCGGACGAGGTAGGTTATTTTGAAAAAATTTCATTTTCGCATGCAAGTTGTACTTGATATGCGGGAAAAAGAGCTAGAAGAACGGCAAATGGAAATGGCTAAAATTCTCGCTGCTCTGAATGCTCAGCAGGAAAAGCTCCAAGAAATCATCTTATCCGAAGAACAAAACAAAGATAAGATGGAGTCTTTGTATAACGCTGAAACTCTTGACATAACACAAATTGAGTCACACAGGCAATTCGGAATAAAACTTGCCGTCGATGAACAAAATCAAAGAAGAGTTATCGCAAATACTGAATCAATACTAAAAATCAAACAAAACGAGGTAAAAGAAGCTCATCAGAAAGTAGAAATTCTTAAAAATTTAAAAGAAAAACAAGAAAAAGAATTTTACAAGGAATTTTTGCAGGCAGAAATGAAAGAAATTGATGATATAACATCAGCGAGGTACAGATTTCAACAATGACACAAGCAGTATTAAATAATTTGAGTAAAATTGAAACAATTTATTCCGGCAATGGTGATTCATTGTCAGGGACAACTGTACCGCAAGATTTTAAGAAAATTCTTGATAATCAAACTAATAATAGCGAAAAAGAATTAAATTCTGACACAGAAAATACTGATAATTCAGAGTCAATGCTCGATGTTAAATCATCCGTAAAGCCAATTCAAACACTATCAGAAATAATCAGCGATGCAATTGAAGAAACAGTCGGTGAAACAGTTTTAGAAGGAATTGTTTCCACAATAGGTATTGATAACATTGCTGATAAAATAGTTGAAAACACAGAAACAGCAGAAGATGCCGTTACAGAAGAAGTTATTCCGACAGACAACAATACAACTACTATCATAATAGAGGATCCAACAATGAACAAAGAAGATTTAATTTACCCATCCCAACTGGAAAATGCCGGTTTATTAGCATTAAATAATGCAATTAATACTAACAACAAGATTCAAAATAACGAAGATGATACGAATATTGATTCAGAGTTGAATTTAAAAAATGAAAACAAAACTATTCAGACTATGCTGAAAAAATTTGATATAAATCAAACAAAAGAGGACAAAATCAACATTGTAAGTTTTGTAAGAGAAGATGAAGAAATTCCGGAACCATCTTTGAATCAGAAAAATTTTGTTAACGAAAAAGTTGTAAAAGAATTAAACATAGAATCAATAGAGTCACAAACTTCAATGAACAACAATTCTGATAACCTAATGAATAATCAAACTCCGCAAGAACAGGTTATAAGAGCCATTATTCATGGTGATATAAAATTTGACGACACAGCTATTAAAGCTTTTGCATCTGCTCAAGAAGTAACTCAAACAGAAGTAACAAGCACTAAGATTATAGAACAAATTACTAAACAGCTTGAAGGAATGTACAACAGTTCAAAAATCAACATGATTCTTAATCCCGAAAAACTGGGAAAACTTTCTTTACAAATAATTAACGGTAAGGACGGACTTTCTGCACAATTTACAGTCACAACAAATGAAGCAAGAAGTTTGCTCTTGAAAGGATTAGACGGTTTAAAAGAAACTCTTTTAGCTCATGGAGTTAGCGTTGATAATATCGATATCAAGCTTAATGAAACAGAGGAAAGTAATTATAATCCTGATTGGACAGAACAGGAAAAACAAAACAGCGGATACCGACAAGGGCATCCTCAAAAACAAAAAGATGAACAAAAACACTTTGAACAGATGATGTTCGAATTAGCAAATGATGATAAAGTATAAGAAATAATATTGGAGAGAAGGTAAATGACTACATCAGTATCAAGCGAATTAACCGCTATGAAAAATGCAACTGCAATGGCTCAAAGTAAAACAGAGCGAACAACAGGCATGAAAAATGACAGTAACATGTTTTTGACTTTAATGTTAAAGCAGTTAGAAAATCAAGACCCTACAGAACCTACAGATAACACAGAATGGTTATCTCAATTGGCTCAATATTCATCTTTGGAACAAATGTCACAAATGAATAGCGGACTTGAAAATTGCGCTAAATATATTAATGCAATGTATGAAGACATGAATTTGAATTCAGAAATATCTCAAACGCTGTCAATGATTGGAAAAGATGTTACATTGCACATCCCTGATGAAAATGACCCGACAAAATATGAAACAGTAACCGGATCTGTAACAGAAGCAAGTTTTGAAGACGGAACCGGCAAAATCAAAATTGGCGATAAGTATTATTCAATAGCTAATGTAGTTTCTATAAGAGAAAAATAAATATTTTAAAAATAGAATTTTTATTTCTACTGTTAATAAATATAAAAACCAGACTATAGGAGAAAATATAAATGTCACAAGCTTTACACACATCAAGTACGGGTATAAATGCCGGACAATCACAGATTAATGTAATTGCACATAACGTTGCTAACATTAATACGGTCGCTTTTAAATCAGCAAATATGACCTTCGAAACATTGTATTCACACAATTTGTCACACGGAAGTGCTGCAACAAAAGATGGCGGCGGAACAAATCCGAAACAAATCGGTCTTGGTGTTAAAGTTGGCGGAATAACAAGAAATTTTGTAAACGGAACCTTTGTTTCGACTGGAAGAAGTCTTGATACAATGATTTCCGGTAGTGGATTTTATGTTGTACAAGATGCAGGCAAGCATTCATATTTTACAAGAGACGGTATTTTTAATATAGATTCGGAAGGGAATCTGGTTACTCAAAATGGTATGAAAGTAATGGGCGCAAAATCGGTTTATTCTAATGCCGGTTCAGATACAACGGTTAAAATACCTAAAAATATGATTGCAAATGTTAAGGGTGACCCTGATATTGCTGATAAATCAATACAAGATTTAAATAACGCCAGTATAACAGAAGGAACTGTAATGGTACAAGTTACTAAAACTGAAGTTACAGGTACTGATGCTGACGGTAATCCGATAACACAAACAACGACGACAAAAACGCCGGTAACAATTCCCAGCGGGGATAAAAAAGTATCAGAGTTAATGAGTAATTTTGATAATGTAGAAGGTATAAAAGTTACTAATAATAACGATGGCACATATACATACAGTCCAGAAAACAGCGGAGATACAACATATACAATAGAATTTCTTTCGGAAGGAACTACAAGTAACTTTTTAGCTGAATCCGGCTGGAGAAACAGTACAACGACAAAACAAATGAGCAAAATTGCATCGTTACAAGATATGGTTAACTACAATAATACTAACGCTATTTCATTAATTGACACAGCAATAGATGAAAATGGTATTTTGATTGCAACATACAGTGACGGTTCGATTCTTACACAATTCGTGGATGCCGCTCAAACAATTCAATGGAGATACACAACTCCTGAAGGTGTTGATATTACAGGAAATGATGTAACAGCAGAAGGTTCTTCAATTGCGAATTCCAACTTCGCTCTTGAACTTGCAACAATGGTTAACCAAGAAGGCTTGATTTCTCTGAATAATAACCTTTGGGAATGGGGTCCTGACTGCGGAGAAATATATTATGGTATGGCTGGTGAAATGTCTTTTGGTGCAATAGAATCCGGAGGATATGAAGAATCAAATGTAGATATAGCAATGGAATTATCTAACATGATTATGGCACAGCGAATGATTCAAATGAATTCCAGAGTATTCTCTGCAGCAAGTGAAGTTATGCAAACATTGACATATTTAGGCCAATAATTTAATACTCTAAAAGGCATCCGCTAAAAACGGATGCCGAGGATGCAAAAATTAAGAAAATTGTTTGTCAAGTTGTTAACAAAAACAGCAAAACTTTACAAAACTTAACAATTATAAACAGTCCAAAAACCATGCTAATCATGGCTTTCGGGGAAAACAAATAAAGTTAAAAAGTTGTTACAAAATACGTGTTGTACACGTCATGGTATGTAGTATATAATAAAATGGAAGGTTGAGGGAAATGTTAATACCATCACAAAGTTGGGGCAAAGATTTGGACATCGATAGCTCAAAAGTAAAAACAAACCTCGACCAAATTAAAAATAGTATCGCACATTATAACGTAAAAATAATTGCAGTTACTAAGTATTTCGGGCTTAAAGCAATTAAGGCGGGATATGAAGCAGGAATCAGAGATTTTGCTGAATCAAGAGCGCAGAACGGAATAAAAAAACTTGAAGAGCTTCCTGATGAGATTAGAAAAAATTCTAAATTCCACTTCATAGGTCATCTTCAATCAAACAAAGTTGAAAAAGTAGTCAAACATTTTGACATGATTCAATCCGTAGATTCGCTAAAAATTGCAGAAGCTATCTCAAAAGAGGCCTGCCGTTTAAATAAAAGAGAGAAAGTTTTAATACAGGTCAATAATGCAGGAGAAGAACAAAAGTCCGGATATACAAAAGAACAGCTTAGGGAGGATTTCTTATCTTTAAAAGCACTTCAAGGAATAGAAATTCTTGGATTAATGAATATGGCTCCTCTAGGTGCAGAAGAAAGTGAATTAATAAGACTGTTCTCAGATATTAAAAAATTCAGAAATGAATTAGAAAAAGAATTCAACGTCTCATTACCTGAGTTATCAATGGGGATGAGCGATGATTATGTTGTTGCAGTTGGCGAAGGTGCAACAATGATACGAATTGGAAGAAAATTATTTAAGTAAAATAAATGGAGGAACAATGGCATTATCAGAAGGATTAAAAGGGTTTGTAAATTTTTTCACTAAGAGTTTTACTGGTGAAGATACAGAGGATGAAGTTTTTGGAAGATTCGGCGATAGCGAATATCCTATTGACGGAAATGTAGCTTACGAACCGCAAGAAAACGATTTGGATAGTTTGTATTCAACAAAGGTTTCTGCTGCAAAACCTTCCCGTTCATTTAACAGAGAATCAAATGTTGTTTCTCATCCAAATTCTTATAAATCCGGTGAAGTTACTGTTATTGAGCCTCGTTCATTCTCAGAATCAGCTCAAATTGTTAAAAAATTGATTGAAAATAAGACTGTTATTCTTCATCTTGATTTATTAGATAAAGAACAATCTCAAAGAACAATCGATTTTGTATGCGGTGCTTCTCATGCATTAAACGGAACCGCTCAAAAAATCAGCGACATGGTATTTATATTTACTCCAAGTAATATTGCATTAAACGTTGAAAATGGCGCTGTACAAAATAAATTTGCAGAATCTCTTTGGAACAAACCACTGTAAGAGAAAAATAATTTTGGGAAAACTGAGAGAAGTATGAAATTTTAATAATATATTGATTTGTGATAGTTGGATTTTCAGGGTGCATTTGCACCCTTTTATTTTAGACTATTATTATGGAATGACAGGCTGTAATCATACGTATGGTTGATTACATAATTGACCTTGATAAGGTATAATCAAAATGTAGATGGGGAGATTGTTTGATGAACAGACGTTGGTACGATTCAAACGAATATACAGAACGCGCATTGTCTTTATTAAAAGATATGGACGAAACTAAGCGCAGAGAGTTGTCAAAAGACTTAACAGCTGTAGTTAGGCAGATAAAAGAAATGCACGAAGAAGATGAAGAAGAACAAGACGTAAGCTTAGGAATAGATAGAGTTCTTGGTCTGTATAAGATATCAAATTCAAGAAGATGGTACGACAAAGTAAGCCTGTTATCGTACGCTATGAAAACAATGTCTACACTGCCAAAAGAAGATTTCTACAACATAATGGAAGGCTTATCTAATACACTTTCAGCATAGCCATCACGATTGACTGCTGAATAAAAAATAATCAGACACCGATAATTTACCCAATTAATTCAAACCCTGCTCTGTTTTAGCCTTCAAATTGTTCAGCAACTTCAAACGGTTGTTCAGAAAGTTTTAATGTTTCTCTGTCAATTATACCGCGCTTTAATTCAGTAAAGGATGCCTTCTTAGAATTAAATTTTTTCTTTAGAAATTCATAGGCTACTTTCGGATCGCATTTTGTACCGCAAGTAAATAAATCTACAGCAGCATATCCCAATTCCGGCCAAGTATGAATTGCAAGATGGCTTTCTGAAATAATAACTACGCCGCTTACACCATAGGGGTTAAACATATGAAAACACTTTTGAACGATTGTTGCACCGCACTCCAGAGCTGCTTCTATCATATACTTTTCTACTTTATCATTATTATTAAGAATGTTTGGATCACATTCAAAAAATTCCGCAAGTACGTGTTGTCCCAAATTTACTCTGTCCAGATTTTTTGCTTCGAGCTCTTCGAGTGATGATGATACAATTGTCAATTCATGTGCCTCCTATTCTACCGGTATAAGCAACTTATACCAATTATTGTTATAGTTCCAATCTCTTCTTTTTAAGAAAATTGGGGTGTGGATAACCACTTATATATATTACTATAAAAAACGAAAAATTTGTATATTTTACACTTTTCAAATTTTTGTTAAGAAATTGTTACAAAATAAGGTTGCAAAAAAACAAATTTGCCGTTAGGCAGTATCAAATTGAACTTTTAAAAATTTCTTTTACATTATCTGACAAATTTATCAATTTTAAATTGAATCTTTGTGCAAGACTTTCAACCTTTGGATCATAATTTATACAAATTGTGTCTATGCCTGCCTTTGCGCCAATAACACAAGCATGAAACCTCATTGCGATAAGAAACTCTAAATCAAGAATTTCTTCAATTACATCATTTACATTTAAATTTTTCTTAATTTTGACATTTGTAACACCAATATCTGCTAAGATTTTTTTAAATTTTTCCAAAATTTTTACATCATAAGCATCTTGTAAAGAAATTAAACTGATTTCTTTATCATAAAACCTATTTTTTATCACTTCCGCTAAATCTACCATAAAATCTTCATTTAAGTCTTTAAACTCTCTTAGTTGGACTCCGATTTTTCCTTGTTTGTTTTTACTTTTCAAATCTAAATCCAATATCGGATCGTTGACTAATTCAGACTCTATACCCCACTGCTTAAGTAATTTTTGGGATTTTTCATCACGTACAGATATTTTATCAGCTTGTTTTAATGCAAACTTTGTAAAAAATTGTCCAATTTTAGAATTGATTGGCCCAATTCCTTGTGCAAAAATTTCAACTTTTTTATTAAATAAAAAAGCTGTATAAATTACTCCAAGATAGTATATCAAGCTTTTTAAACTTGTAACATCTTGTAAAAGACTGCCCCCTCCTGATATCAGAACATCTGATTCTACCATAGGCTTTATAAAACCTAACATTCCGCAAGATTCAACATTATACAAACGACTGGTTTTAGAAGGATTAGAAGAAATTAGTGTAATTTTTTCCGCTCCTTCTTTTTTTAACTTTTCCGTAAGAACTTTTTGAATTGCTTCATCACCGAAATTATCAAATCCAATATAGCCGGATACGATATACTTTGTCATTTTCAGACATTCTCCATAACATTTTTCATATAAGGAATTGACTGAATTGCACCATAGTTCTGTGTTTGCAGCCCTGATACGACAGATGCAAATTTTGTTGCATCATTGGGTGAATAACCGTTAGTTATAGCCCACAGAAAGCCTCCGTTAAATACATCTCCTGAAGCCGTTGTATCTACTGCTTTTGTTGTATTGTAAAATTCAGTAAAGCTTATATCACCTTTATAACCGGTATAATAACCATTATCTACATGAGATTTTATAACAACAATCTTAACCCCTTTATCCCAAAAATATTTCATAGTTTTGTCAACAGAGTCTGTCTCATACAACCTTTGCGCATCACCTTTTAAGCTTAAAAATATAATATCGGTAAAATCAATTATTTCTTCCAAAAGCTCTCTTGTATCTGATGAATTCATAAAACATGATGTATAATTTGGGTCATAAGCTGTTAAAACATCATTATCCTTAGCAAGTTTAAAACTTTCCCTTACCAATTCTCTGGAACCAGCACTTAGAGATTGTACAACACCTGTTGAATAAATAAGTTTTAAATTAGGAATCATTGATGACGGTAAATCATCTATTGATAATTTTGTTGCTGCAGTTTTTCGTTTATAATACAGAAGCTCTTTTTTGCTTTGAGTATTTGACAAAATATACATCCCATTTTGTTCTTCATTTGATTTTATTAGAGATGTATCAATATTTTCTTTTTCTAAACTGGATATTATGAAATCACTAAATCCGTCATTACCTACTTTTGTTATATAAGTAACATTTCCACCCAGTCTAGCAACTGCAACTGCAGTAGTAACTGTGTCGCCGCCGTAATACTTATTTAAAGTGGAACTTTCTGAAAGGGTTCCGTTAGAAGATAGTTCTATCAAGCACTCCCCGATTATAGCAATATCTATTTTTTGTTCCATGAATTATAATCCTTAATTTCTTTTAATATATCGCGGGTTCTCAGAGTTATTTCTTTTGAGTTAAACCCTTGATAAAAGTCTCTTCCCACACCTACAGCCACAGCGCCTGCTTTAATATAAGCAACTACTTCGTTAAGTTTAATATTACCGATAGGCATAAGGTTAAGAAAAGGCATTTGCCTTAAAATATCTTCTATATATTGAACACCGCCCATTGCTTCTGCAGGAAAAAGTTTAATAAGCGGAATTCTTGATTTCCACGCATTATATGCCTCGTTTGCGGTTGTTGCACCTGCAATAAATTGGACTCTTTTATTTTTTGATATCTTTATTAAACTCATTTGAAAAATCGGAGATGAAAACATTTCCGCACCGCACTCAAATGCAGCATCAGCTTGCATAGAGGTTATAATTCCGCCGGCACATACATGCGCAAACTTAGAAATTTCTCTTATTGCTTTATACATTGACGGATTTTCTACATTAACTTCTATAACTCTAACTCCGCCTTCTGTCATAGCCTTAGAAACTTCTATAGCTTTCTCTGCATCGCTTGTTCTAATTATAGGCAGTATCTTATCCTTCGCTATTATTTCTATAAAATTTTCACTCATTTGTATGTATCCTTTTTATCAGCATTATTATATCATAAATAATACAAGTAACTATTTAGGAAATTTTTATGAAAATTTTTAATAACATTAAAAGTATATTTTTTACATTTATTATTATATGTATACTTGCATTTGTATACTTTGTAGTTTATGTAAAAGCAGAGCCAATTGCTTACGATTTTTTCACAAAACATGTTCTGACAAAGCGTCTGCCTTTTGATATAAAGAAAAAAACTACGGGACATGATGATATTGTATTGATTGTTATAGATGCCAAAACTAATGAAAAATACCGCTGGCCATGGAAGCGAGAACGGTTTTGTCCTATTTTGAACTATTTGAAAGATTATGCTAAACCAAAAGCAATCGTTTTTGATGTAATAATCGGAGCACCGGATGCAGATAATCCGGAATCTGACAAAGTTTTTTTTAATACGTTATCAAAATTTAATAACATAACAACTGCGTTTATGCCAATGGAACAAGATTGGGAAAATGAAGAAGAAGGATTACAATACGAAAAAGATTTTGCCGAAAAATTCAGCATAAAAAATATTGAATATAGAGTCAACAAACACGAATATGAAATATATAACAGCTTTTTAAAAAATCCTAAAGATTATCTTAAATCAATTAAACACATGGGAGACCCATTTACATTCCCCGGATTTATTAACGGAAATTTATATCCGCTGTTCAGAGATGACGTATATAGGACACATAATTATACAACCAGATACAAAGATACCATTTATCCTTCACTCGCATTAAGTCCTTTTCTTATTATACACAATTATCCCAAAATGGTTGTAACAAATGATTATATTGATTTTCCGGACTTAAATTACAGAATCCCGCAAAAAACAAGCAAATTTATAAGTTTCACTCCGATAAGATTCTATAATACGGAATACGAATATATATATTCACATAAAAATTATTCTGCTTCTGATATTATGGATTCATATTTTGATATACAAGCAGGCAGAAAACCTCTTATAAATCCGGAAGAATTTAAGGACAAAATCGTTATCCTTGGAGCAAATTTTGTTTCCGGTGCAGGAACTAATGACAGATCAAACACACCGATATCCACAAATCACCCCGGAATTGACATTTCAGCAACAGCCGTTGACAATCTGGTTCACAATGATTTTTTAACAATTACCCCAAAGTGGTTCAATTTTTTAACAGCTATTTTAGGAATGCTTTTTGTCTTTTTAATAATACAAAAAAACAATTTAATTAAATCCGTAACATACACTCTGGCAATAATTCTCGGATATATTCTGTTTGCAGCTTTATGTTTCTATTATATTATAATAGTAAATGTTATAACCCCTGTAGTTATGTTCGTTTTAACAATGATAATTGCATACACTCACAAATATACAATAGAAAATCGCAGTAAAGAACAAGTTAAAAGTGCTATGAGCAGGTATATGTCAGAAGATGTCATGAAACGTGTTATTCAAAACATTGATAATTTAGGATTGGGTGGAAAAAAAGCAAATGTAACCGTTCTTTTTTCAGATATAAGAGGTTTTACTTCACTTTCTGAAAAAATGCAAGCACAGCAGGTTTCAGAACTTCTCAATGAATATTTTTCAGCAATGGAACCTATTGTAACAAAATATAACGGCATCATAAATAAATTCATTGGTGATGCTATTATGGCTGTATTCGGAGAGCCGATTAACGACGAAAATCACCCGCTAAACGCTGTAAAGTGCGGTTACGAAATGTTATTAAAAGTTCAAGAACTTCACAAAAAGTGGGAAGATGAAGGTAAGCCTCAAATAGAAATAGGTATAGGCATTAATACCGGTGAGGTTTTTGTCGGCAATATAGGCTCAGAGAGAAGAATGGAATACACTGTAATCGGAGATACCGTTAACTTAGCAAGCCGATTAGAAAGTTATAATAAAACTTATCAAACCAAAATGCTTATAAGTCAATCCACTTACGAACAAGCGAAAAATAAAATTTACGTTGTAAAAATACCTGAAGTCGAAATCCGCGGTAAATCAAAAAAAATTGATATTTATGAAGTTCTTAAGGTAATTGAATAGAATTAATTCTCTGAAATATTGCATAAATGAATTTAATCAATCGGTTTATATTTGCATTTCTGTACAAATATGGTATCATTGTATGGAGGGTAATTTGTATTTTTATAATGTATTATAAGAGTATAAATTAATAGTTTAAATATACGATTTGAAAAGTCAGAGACTATTGTATATTAAGAGAGGGTGCTTAAAACACTAATACAAGTTAACAAAGGAAGAGAATAGTAAGAAGGCAATAATACTCATGCAAGAAATAAATGTTGAAGATTATACCCTTAATTGTTACAGCAAAGCAAAAACTTTTTCACTAAAAAAAACGGCGATAACATTAGTTTGCATTGGCTTAATTTTATCAACAGTTTTTATTACAAATACAATTAGGGGAACAAAAAACCAAGGTCTATTTTCTACAGAAGACATTGATTTTACACTCAAACCAATTGCTGCAACAACATCAAAGCGCAGCTACATTTCAATTCCAAATGGAATTGTAAAAGCTAACCCGTTTTTACCATATCGTAATATCGGAAATGAAACAGCCAAAGATATTGTAGATGATGTTCCGAGATTTGACTTGATTGAACCGCCTGAAACAGTTGGCGAAGGTTCTGAAGCAGCAAGAGTATTAGACACAATAGTGTCCGGAATACTGTATGATAAGTTTAGCCCTTCCGCTATTTTGAATATTGAGGGAAATGATTACCTTGTTAAAACCGGAGATGTTGTTAATAACTATAAAGTGTTAGCCATTAACCAAGACAGTGTAACGGTAAAATTGGGCGGAAATACTTTTAAAGCCGGTATTGGAGAAATTTTAACAGAAGGTGAAGTAAAACATAACGAAGTATCAAATTTAAATAAAAAATTTGGAGGAGAAAAAAGATGAAATATAATTATATACAAAAAATTTTATCAGCAGCTATGTTAGCAGCGTTTATTGCGCCTACAGGTTTTGCTTATCCGTCTTACGGATCTTCTTCAAATTACAGCAGTCCGGCAGAATCATCCTCATCTCTTTCTGCAAGTGTAGGATTAACTGAGACGAATAATCACATCACTTTGAGCTTAAGAGATTCTGACGTTAAGCAAGTCTTGAGAATGTTTGCCGACAAAGCCGGTTTGAATATTGTATTTCATAACTCTGTAGAAGGCAAGGTTACTTTAGATTTAGTTGATATGCCTATTAATGATGCATTTAATCTTGTTTTACAAGTATCAAATTTGAATTATTACAAGCAGAATAAAACAATAGTTGTTCTGTCAAAAACAGACCCGTCAAATGCAGTATTCTCAAAACAGGAAATGATGACGTTCCCTGTTCAATATGTTAACGCGGCAACTATTGCTAACTTTTTAAATAAAAACGTTTTTGCAATGAATAAACCGGGATTATCCGGAGTAGACGCAGCAACTGTAAATACAGCAACGAATGAAATTATTGTATTCGGCATGCCATCAGATGCTGTTATAGTAAGAAAAGTTATTGCACAATTGGATAAAGAGCCTTTAAGCAGAACTTTCACAGTAAATCACACTACACCGGCTGAAATGGCTGACATGGTTTGTAATGTTTTATTACCATCAAGAGGTTCTGCAAGCGGCGCTAACGGAACAGATGAACAATTCCAACCGACTGCAGCCGGAGTGGGAACCGGCGGAGCTGCAGGAATTTTAACTGGCGGAGCTGCATCAACAGGTTCTTCAACAAGTGAAATTAAATTAGGTGAAGGTGTTCTGGCTTGTTCTGTATCAAATCAGAGTACAAACAGCACCAGCGCCGCATTTGATATGCAAAACATGTCAATTGCATACTTTCCTCAAAGGGGAACAATTTTGGTAACCGGCGGTTCTGAGGCTCAACAGGCAATGGTGGAAAAGTTTATCAAAGAAAATGATAAAAAACAGCCTCAAGCGTACGTTGAAATCGCAATTTTAGAATTAAACGAAGACGGCAGCAAATCGCTTCAGAATATGTGGAATATAAATTCAGCCCACTGGAATTTT